>JAEUKG010000989.1 GCA_016794325.1 Myxococcales bacterium
GCTGGATCGCCTGGAGGCGGATCGCCTCGGCCTCGGCGAGCGCGCGCGCTCGCTCCAGCTCGAGGGCGGCCACCTTCGCGAGGTGGGCCTCCTCCACGCGGTAGACCGCCTCGCTCGCGAGGGCGTCGCCCTCGGCCTCCGTCTTGCGGCGCTCCGCCTGGGCGGCGGCGCGTCGCTCGGCGGCCTCGAGCTCCTCGCGGAGGCGGAGGGCCGCCTGCGCTCGGGCTCGCTCGAGCTCGACGTCGCCGGCCGCGTACCGCAGCTGGAGCTTGGTGAGCTCCACGCGGTGCTCGGACTCGGCGTCGACGACCTGGCTCTCGGCCCGCCGCGTCACCGCGGCGCGGACGATCGCGTGCTCTTCGGCGTCGATCGCGTCCTTCAGGCGCTCGGACTCGAGGCGGCGGGCCGCCTGCTCGTCCGCGATCTGAAGCTTGACCACGTCGCGCTGCGCGGACGAGAAGGCCTCGGCCAGCGCAGGATCGACGATGTCGAGCTTGAGGACCTCGCACGAGTCGACCACCATGCCGCACTCCTCGAAGCGGAGCTCGCGCTCCTCGCCGAAGAGGGCCTGCTTGACGATCTTGCTCGCGTCGCGCGCGACCTTGGCGAGCGGGAGCTCGCGGACGGCCGCGCGGACGGCCGCGCGCACGTGATCGGCCAGGAGCTTGACCGGGTCGTCCACCGAGAACCAGCGCTCGGGCTCGCCCTCGAAGCGGCCGGTGAAGCCCAGCTTGACGCGGAGCTTCACGAAGTCGCTCGACTCGAGCTCGAACGTGTCGGCCGTGCGGCCCCCCGCGACGCGGAGGAACGCGGTCGTCACGGTGACGTGCCCGTCCTTGCTCGGACCCTTGGAGAGGCGCACCGGGGCGAGCTCCTCCTCGTATTCGAGCAAGAACACCTTGGGTCCGACCTCGACGCGGCGGCCGTGGCGCGAAGCGACGAGGCACGCCTCGCCGTTCGGCACCGCGATCGACAGCGCCCAGGGGCTGGACACCATGGTGGGCTCGGCCGCCTTGTCGGCGCCCTTCGCCTTCACGAGCTGGGCGTGATCGACCCACAGCGCCCACTGATCCGAGGTCACCCGGCGGCGGACGTGCTCCTGCGAGCGGGGGTCGACGAGGTGCGACGTCTCGCCGCGGACCATCGACACCACACCGGTGCGGAGGTCGCGGACGTAGATGCCGGACTTCGGGTCGACGCCGATCGCGTCGATGATCACGGAGTCGTGGTCGTTTCCGACGTGCGGCTCGCGGGTGATCGGGTTGACCACCTCGGCCTCGATGAAGGGGAAGAACACGCTCGGGCGTCCCCGCACGACGAGCTCGGCGCCCGCCTCGTAGTCCTCGCGCTCGAGCGGGAAGCCCGGCGGGAGGTGCTTGGCGAGGCGCTCGCGCGAGATCGGCGTGATGATCCGCAGCCACAGCGCCTGGTGCTCGGCCAGCTCGTACGCGTCGTAGACGCGGCGTCGCGAGCCTCGCTGGAGGAACGTGTCGTGCGGGCCGGGGAAGACTCGCGCCGGTCCTCGGACGATGCGCGGGTTTCCGTCGGCGTCGAAGAGGATGCAGAACTCCTTCGGGCCGAGGACGACCGCGCGTCGCGCGTAGGGATCGGTGGGGCCGGTGGCTCGGCGGTCGCGGTCGACGCGCTTGCCCGGGTTGGGCCGCGCCTCGAACGCCTGGTCGAGCGCCGACAGGACGATGGCGCGATGGCCGATCGTGAGGTCCTGGCGGTGCCGGATCTCGCTCTTCAGGGTCGAGAACTGCTTCTGGCTCACGCCCTCGCGAACGAGGGCCACGAGCTTGACGCACTCCTCCACCACCGAGGGCGGGAGCTGGGCGATCGCGTCTTCGGTGTCGCCCTCCTTGGGCTCCTGATCCTCGACCGGGGGCACGATCTCGATGCCCGAGGGCGGGATGAAGAGCTGGGTGTGGCGACCCTGGATCACGATGCGCTGGCCGAGCCGCAGCGAGCCGTCGCCGGCGGCGCCGGGCGAGCGTGCGCCGGCCGAGGGGGCCTCGGCCTCGCCGCCTTGATCGATGACGGCGCTCGAGAGCCCCGCCGACTCGATGACGAGGCGGTAGTACGGCGCGCGCTCCTCGACGTCACCCACGACCTCCACGAGGAGGTACTGGTTGGCGCCGAGCTTGTGGGCGGGGCGCACCTCGGCGCTCTGACCCGGCCACAGCGGGAACGAGCAAGGCCCGGGGATGATCCGCTTGGTGCCGCTGACGAGCTCCTTCTCCTTGTTTCCGCCGGCGATGAACGCGCCGTTCTTGGCGGTGTCGTCGGTGGCCGCGTCCTTCACGGGGTTCGAGAGGACGACGTATTCGCCGTCCTTCGCCATGACGAAGGGTCGCGCTTCCATCGGCGCCGACTCGAAGCCGCCGCGGTCGTTGGACCGCACGATCCGGTCGTTGGCGCTGGGAGTGAACTCGGTGGGGCCCACGTGCATGAGGATCTCTCCGCTGGTCTCGTTGAGCGACCAGAGGAAGGAGCGTCGGGGCACGGGGATCTTCTGTCGGACTTCGGTAGTAGACACGGGATTACCCTCGGAAATGCGCCGGCCACAGCGCCGGCGACGACGACCGCGCGCGACTGCGGGAGGCGCGCGCGGATGGAGATGGGACGAGCGGCGGCGCGCGCGCGGAGCGCAGCGAGGGCCGCCGTTCGTGGAGCTCTGGAGCGAGAAGCCACAATGGACTTCTGACTTTGAGAACACTCAACAGGTGCTTGCCTCTACCGTTGGGCTACCAGTCCGGGTGCGTCGGGGGCGCTGCTGCGCCCTTCGACGGAGATGGGAACGGCGAGACGGATCTCGGCCGGGGATCCTCGTCGGGATCCGGTGGACTGGGACGGAGTCGAACCGCCACGATCTACATCCAGTGTCGCGTGCTCCTCGCCCCGAGAATCTGGGAGTCTTGGAGTTCTTCGTTCGGCGCGGGGGTCGAGAGTTTTGACCAGACCCGCGGCGCGATTTCGAAGAGTGTAATCCGCGATCGCGAACGCGCAAGGCCGAGCTCGCCGATTTCTCCGCGACGTCCCCTACGCCGGCGACGGGGGTATCATCGCGCCCATGCCCACCGTCGACATCGGAATCCGGATCGACCCCGACAAAGGCCTCGCGTACTTCGGCGTCGACGAGGTCAACCGCGCCATCGCCGCCGGCGCCCGCGTCGTCGAGGTGCGGCCGGGCGGCGTCGTGATGAACCAGGTGGGCAACGACGGCGAGAACGTCACGCTGACGCTCGGCGGGTGCCAACTGCAGATCGTCCTCGGCGACGATTGATGGCTGTCATCGTCACCGCCTTCGACGTCGTCGTCCGCGTGTCTGCGCTCGCCAACGGCGCGGAGGCGTTCGGGCGCTCCGTCGGCAACCAGACCTTCTGCACCGACGGCCGGATCGCCCGCGTGAGCTTCATGAACGCGACCGATCGCGACGACTTCGTCCTCGGGCTCGCGCGCCTGTCACCCGACGACGTCGCGCAGATCGACCGCCACGCGCCCGAGCGGACCCCGCCGTGGCTCGGGCGCGGACGTCACGCTGGCGTCGAGGCCGTCTGGCTCGCGAGCGACCCGGCGCGTGACCCGCTCGTCGTCCCCCTGGCGTGGCAGCCGCGTGAGCTCGAGCTCGAGTCGTGGGACTCCGTCCGCGAGCACCTCGAGTACCTCGGCTCGGAGGGCAACGTCGAGGTCTATCTCGACAAGCGCACGGGTCGGAAGGTCTACACCGGGAGGATTCGTCAGCCGGTGAGCCCCGCCGCCGAGGCCCGCGTCGCCGCGATCAAGGCCGAGGCCGCCGCGCTCCTCGGGCCGCTCCTCGGCAAGCGCTCGCTCGGCTTCTTCGAGCGGCGAAAGCTCGCGAAGGCGGCGGAGCTCTACGGGCAGGTGCTCACGGTCGTGCCGGGGGACTGGAGCTCGGCGTGGTCGCTCGGGATGTGCCACCGCACCCTCGGGGACGAAGGGCCCGCGCTCGACGCCTTCCGGCGCGCGTACGCCCACAACCCGGGCCACCCCGACGTCGGGCGCGAGCTCGCCGGGCAGCTCATGCGCCTCGAGCAGGGCGACGAGGCGATCCGCGTCAGCCGCGAGCTGTGCGCGCGTTTCCCCGAGGAGCTCACGCTCCTCGCCAACTGCGCCCTCGCACACCTGCTCTTCGGCGACCTCGGCGAGGCCGCGGCGCTGGCCGAGCGGGCGCAGGCGCTCGACCCGTCCGACCGCGTGACGGCGAGCCTCCGCGGGATGATCGAACGCGTGCGGGCAGGGGCCGCGCGGCGGCCGCGCCCGCACGAGTGCATGTAGAGTGCAGCTACGCGCTCGTCAGCGCTTCTCGGTCACGAGATCGTAGTTGTCGAACGCCTGGCCGTTCTCGTTGTCCCAGCGATCGGCGACGAGGATGCGCTGGCCCTGGGCGTACTTCTGCCACTTCATGTTCGGGTAGCGCGAGTAGTCGACGACGAGGTACGCCTTCACGTGGAAGGCGAGCTCGAGCTTCTTCGCCGCCTTCGGCAGCGCGAGGGAGCCCTCGTAGGCGGTGCGGCCCGCGGGCGGCATGAGCCGCGACTTGGCGTTCGCCGCGAGCGACACGTCCTGGAACGCGCCGTCGACGCCGGCGCTCGCGGTGATCTCGTATTCGAGCTCGCCGTACACCGGGACCTCGACCGCGCCGAAGCGGCCGAAGCTCGTGGCGGTGCCGATGTGGCGATCGATCTTCATCGAGTCGACGACGGTGGCGGCGCGCCAGTCGGTGTAGCCGATCGCGAGCGACGCGCCGGCGACGGGGCTGCCGCCCTCGAGGACGCGCTGGCGGAGCTTGCCGTAGTCGGTGTCGAAGAGCGCGGTCTTCGCCGGCAGCTTGCCGCCGACGACCGGGACCTCGAGGAACTCGGCCTGGCCGAGCGACACCGACGTGGCCGGCACCTGGGCGTCCGCGATCACGAGCTCGAAGCGCACGCCGACGGTGCCCTTGGGCACGGTGAACGACGCGGTGGGGGCCCAGAGCTCCCACGCCTGCCCGCCCTGCCACGCGCCCGTCGCCAGCGTCTTCGTGGAGGTCGCCCCGCTCGCCTTCACGAACACGGCCTTCACCTTCGCCGAGAGCTTCTTCATGCGGACGACGTCCGACGGCATCGGGTCGTTCGGGTAGGCGCGCTGCCAGAGGTAGCTCGCGGGGATCTTGAACGTCATCGACTCGCCGACGCGCACGTATTCGTCGACCGAGTTCGTGGCGGTGAAGGAGTAGCCGCTCGGCGCACCGTAGGCCCAGGTGAGCTCGAAGACGCCGGTGCCCGGGTTCTGGACCGTGAGCCCGCTCTCCGACTCCGTCGTGCCTTCGCTCTCGTCGGCCTCGGCCGCGCACCCCGTCATGCTCGCCGACAGCGCGAAGAGGCCCGACGCCGTCACCAAGCCCGCCCGCGAGACACGCACCTTGATCATGATCCGCCGCTCCTGCGAAAGCGTCACTCTTGGATGAGTGACGAAGTGGTTGGCGACGATGTAGGACACGAACCGCACCCGCGCAACCGCGGCCGCCCCTTTTTTTCGTTGGCTAGCCAACCAATTCTGGCAAGCCCATGAAATTGCTCGGACTTAGATCGTGAGAATCGACTCGAGCTTGAACGTCTGTTTGCAGATCCGCTCGAGGGTCCGCACCGGGGTGCCGCAGGGAGGCATCGCGTATTTCGCGTTCTGGTGGTCGTCGGAGGACGACGTCCAGTGTTTGCCCTTCGCCTCCGCGAGGGCGCGGAAGCTCTCGGCGACCTCCGCCTTGTGCCGCGACGTGTACACCTCGATGCCCTTGGCCTCGTCGATGACCTTCGCCGTCCGCTCCTTGTCGCGGTAGCGCGTGGGGTGGGCGATGACGTCCACCGCGCCGTCGGCGCGGATCGCGGCGATGGCCTCCTCCGGGGTCCAGCCGAAGAGGTCCTTGTTCGGCCCGCTCGAGTGCCAGAAGCGCTGGTGGAAGTCGCGGAAGCTCTCGAAGAGCTCGCGCTTCTTCTCGACCACGAGGAGGATCATCGACTGGAGCGCCGGGAACGTCGGGGCCGGCTTCTTCGACAGCTCGCCCGCGGGATCGAGGAGCTCGCGATCCTCGGCGGCGAGGCCGGAGAGCCACTCGAGCACGAGCTCCTTCCAGCGCTCCTGCACCTTGAGGCCGCGCTTGTAGAGGAACTTCTGCTCGAGCTGGAACCCCTCGAGCACCGCGTGCGGATAGTAGGCGAGGACGTGGAACTGCTCCTCGCCGCTCGCGCCGTAGTGGAGGTGCGCCGTGACCTCCATCGCGGGGATGAAGAGCATCCCCGCGCGCGCCGCGGCCGCGGCCGCCGGGCGGACCGCCGCCATCAGGTCGTGATCGGCGACCGCGATCGCCTTCATGCCGAGCTGACGGCGGAACTCCACGTACTCCTCGGGCGTCGCGCGCCCGTCGGAGTGGAGTGTGTGCCCGTGGAGGTCGGTCTGGACGTACATCAGCGGCCGATGGGCAAAGTGTAGTCCTGCCCGCCGTTGTTGTCCCAGACGTCCGCGAGGACGACGCGCTGGCCCGGCGCGTAGCGGGGGTTCTGGATCTCGCCGGGCGCGTAGCTCGGCACCGCGAGCACCGCGCGCACGTGGAACGCGACCTTCACCGCGGGGCCGGCGCCGGCCGCGACGTCGACGCCCTCCTCGAAGGTGAAGCGCGACGCGTTGTTGAGGACGTCGGGGCGGTCGACCTTGTGGAGCCCGAGGGGCTGGTACGTCTTGCCGCCGTCGGTCGAGACTGCGGCGCTCACCTCGTATTCGAGCGCGCCGAACGCGTCGCCGAGGGTGGCGCCGAAGCGGCCGTAGTTCTGCTTCTGCCCGATGCGGGTGTCGAGCCGCGACTTGTCGACCACGGTGTCGAGGCGCCAGTCGGTGACCGCGAGGGTGAGCCGCGCGCCCGGCCTCACCGCGCCGCCCTCGACGATCCGGCTGCGGCGCCCGCCGCCCTCGGTGTCGAAGAGCGCCATCTTGTTCGGGAGGTAGGCGCCGAAGATCGGCAGCTCGGCGGGGATCGCGTGGGACGCGAGGAGGTCGCGCGTCACCGGGACGCCGGCCAGCTTCACCTCGGCCGAGATCTCGAGCTTCATGCGGCGCGCGCCCTTCGGGACCACGACCTCCTGGCTCTGGCCGACGAGCACGCCGCCGGCGCCGGGGGCGAAGGCGAGGGGCATCGCCGGCGCGTCGTAGGTCGCGCCATCCGTTTTGGTATAGCGGATGCGCGCCGCGGCCTTGAGCGAGCTCGGGTCCTTGCGCGCGGCCTCGATCGCCTCTCTGTCGCCCGCGTTGCCGGCGTAGAGGAGCTGGAGCACGTCCTCGAGCGAGCACGCGACCTTGAGCTTCTCGCCCGCGCGCACGAGGTCGTCTCCGCCGCTCGTCGACCCGTGGGTGAGCGAGTACCCGTGCAGCGTCAGCGCGCCGGAGCCCGCGACGGACGCGGTGTTGTCCTCGCTCGACGATCCGTCCTCCGCAGTGGCGTCGCCCGCGCATCCGGTGAGGGCGGGGAAGGAGAGGACCGCGGCGGTGGCGGCGGTGACGCCGGTGAGCAGACGAACCTTGATCATGGAACCGAGCTCCTTGGGAGTGCGTACTCCTACCTACATGTGCACATCTTGAGCCACCCTGGTGGATATGTGGTTCACCATGATCTCGCGTACATAGGGCCGGTCCGTCCGCGGCGCTGTGGATCCGTCGGCGTCCATCTGAGCGCATCGGGCCGCACGAGCAGGTAGCTTGGTCGGGGTGCGCGTCACGCTCCGATACCGCCCGCGCCCCGGCGAGCGACCCCGGGTCGTCGAGGTCCTGGGCGAGCTCTCCGACTGGGTGAACCCGATCGCGCTCGAGCCGCAGGCCGACGGGACGTTCGCGCGCGCGCTCGACGCGCCGCCGGGCGTGTACCAGACGAAGCTCCGCGTCGACGGCGCGTGGCGGCTCGACCCCGACGGCGGGCCGACGCGGAGCCAGGGCGGCCTCGCGAACGATCTCCTCCGCGTGGACGCCGCGCCCGAGCCGCTCCTCTTCGCCGCGGGGGCGCCGTGGATCACCCCGCTCGAGCGCGGCGGCGCGCGCGTCCTCTTCGGCGTGCGTCGCGGCGCCGACGTGCCCGCGGTCGTCCGGGTGAGCGAAGACGGCGGCGCGACGTGGCGCGAGCACGAGGCGGCGCCGGCGTTCGAGGAGGACGAGCACCGCTTCTTCGCGACGACGATCCCGACGAGCGCCGCCAAGGCTCGCGTCGCCGTCGGCGGCTTCGAGGTCGACGTCGCGCGCCCGCGGCCGAGCGAGCGCCTGCCCGACTGGTGGAGGCGCGCGGTGATCTACGGCGTCTTCGTCGACCGCTTCCGGCCCGCCGAGGACCACCCCGCGTGGGAGGAGGACCCGGGCAAGCACGCGGCCGCGGGCGGCCACCTCCGCGGGGTGACGCGCTCGCTCGACGAGCTCGCCGATCTCGGGGTGGACACCGTGTACCTGACGCCGGTGCACGTCGGCGCGAGCCAGCACCGCTACGACGTCGTCGATCCGCGCGTCGTCGATCCCGCCCTCGGCGGCGAGGAGGCGTACGCGGAGCTCGTCCGCGAGGCGCGCGCGCGCGGGATGCGCATCGTGCAGGACGTCTCGTTCGCGCACGCCGGACGCGGCTACCCGCCCTACGAGAGCGTGATCGCCGAGGGGCTCGCTTCGCCCCACGCCTCGCAGTTCCGGTGGCGGGACGGCGCGCTCGTCCACTACGGCAAGCGCGCCGACGCGCCGCTCTTCGACCTCGACTGCCCCGCGGTGCGGGAGATGGCGCTCGCCTCGGTCGAGGCGTGGGCGCGCCGCGGCGTCTCCGGCCTCCGCCTCGACATGACCGCCGAGGTGCCGATCGACCTCGGTCGCGAGATGCGCCGGCGCTTCCGGGCGCTCGTGCCCGACGGGGTGGTGCTCGGCGAGGTCGTGCCCGCCCACGCGTGGCGCTGGCTCGACGAGGGGGTGGTCGACGCCGCCACCGACTTCGGCTTCCACGAGCTGCTCGGGGCGCTCGTGTGCAATCTGCACCTATCTCCGGAGGAGCTCGCGCGCCGCCTGTCGCGGAGCGACCTCCTCCGCGGCGGCGACGCGACGACGCGCGCGGTGCGCTTCGCGTCGACCCACGACCACCCGCGGCTCGCGACCCTCGCCGCCTTCCACCGCGGCCTCCACCGCTTGCCGCTCGCCTACGCCCTCCTCGCGACGATGCCGGGCGTGCCGATGCTCCTCTACGGCGAGGAGGTGGGGATGCGGAGCGACGGCGCCGGCCTCGAGGTGGAGGACGTGTGGCCCGACCGCGCCCCGATGCCGTGGGCGCCGGCCGCGCGCGACCAGGCGCTGCGCGCCGTGGTCCGCGCCTTCTTGCGGGCGCGGGCGGAGTCGCCGGCGCTCCGCGAGGGCAGGCTCGACGTGCTCTACGCCGACGCGGGCACGCTGATCTTCCGCCGGGAGGGCGGCGGCGACGTGGTCGACGTGGCGGTGAGCTTCGACGCCGAGCCGAAGACCATCGAGGTCGCCGACGACGACCACCCGCGGGCGAGCGTGATCGCGCGGATCGGCGACGCGCGGCTCTCCGGCCCCGAGCTATATCTTCCCGGATACTCCGCGGTCGCGATGCGACGGGAGCGCGCCCTCGGGCGCGCGGTGGGCCCGCCGGCCGCGCGCCGGAACCTCGCGCTCCGCGACGACGACCTCCGGGGGGGCCGCGTCGTGGCGTCGGCGCGCCCGTCGCGCTTCTTCTTCGCGGTGACCGAGCGCTGCAACCTCGCCTGCAAGCACTGCATCACCCACGCGCCGGAGCGGACGCGCACCGGCGCCGCGCGCACGATGACGCGCGCGGTCATCGACGCGCTCCGGCCCGATCTCGCGCTCGGCGACTACTTCGCGTTCGTGCACGGCGGCGAGTCGCTCACCGCGCCCGCGCTCTTCGACCTCCTCGAGGCGATCCGCGAGGCGCGCGGCGCCGAGCCGTGGGTGGGGCACCTCCTCACCAACGGGGTCCTGTTCGGGCCCCGCGCCGCCGATCGCCTCGTGCGCGCCGGGGTCTCGTCGGTGTCGGTCTCGCTCGACGGCGCGACCGCCGAGACCAACGACGCGATCCGCGAGGGCGGCCGCTTCGACGACGTGGTCGCGCGCCTCGCCGACGTCGTGGGGTGGCGCCGCGGCGAGGGCGCGGACCTGCGCCTCGGCATCTCGTACGTGATCCTGCGGCAGAACCTCCACGAGCTCCCCGCGCTCGTCGAGCTCGCGGCGCGGATCGGCGTCGACTGGGTGAAGCTCGAGGAGGCGGCGCCGGCGACGCCGTTCGCCGAGCGCTCGCTCGTCGCGTGCGACGACCTCGCGGTGCGCGCCGCGGTCCGCCGCGCGGTGGACGCGGGGAGGGCGCGCGGCCTCGTCATGGTCGATCACACCATCGATCGCCCGCTCTGGCGGTGCGCGCTCGACGAAGACGCGCGGGTGAACCTCGAGGCCGACGAGCACGCGAACCGCGGGCCCATCCACCCCTGCCGCGCGCCGTGGGACACCGCGTGCGTCGAGCCCGACGGCGCGGTGCGCGCGCTCGAGTTCTTCGGCCCCGTGCTCGGCGACGTGACGAAGACGCCGCTCGCCGAGCTGTGGAACGGCCCCGAGGCCCGGCTCGCGCGCGAGCGCTCGATGCTCGCGCGCCGCTGCGGCCCCCAGGGCCCGGTCACCTGCCTCGACCCGCCGGGCTGAGCCTGCGTCACCGGCCCTCGCGGTCGGGGGCGCGCGGGTCGTCGGAGTCCTCAGCGCGCCGTGAGCTTCTTGCCCCGGACCCAGATCTCGCCCCGCCCGACGTGACGCACGCCGAAGGCGATCCACGCCGCGGGCTTCGCGGCGTCGACCTCGAGCTCGCAGGTCACGAAGCCGGCGGACGAAGGCGGCAGCGTCTTGGACGCCGCCCCGAGCGCGACCTCCGCGTGCCTCGACGCGCGGGCCTCGAGGAAGCACGTCGCGCCGCTCGTGAGGTCGCGGGTCCGGACCTCGAACGACGCGACCGCGCGCTTGCCGAGGTAGGCGCTCGCGGGGACGAGCTGGACGAGCACGACCGACTTGGTCGTGAGCTCCGGGGTCGAGGCGTGGACC
>JAEUKG010001025.1 GCA_016794325.1 Myxococcales bacterium
GTGCCTCGAGGGGAGGCCCAACGCGGAGAGCCGCTACGCGGTCGTCGTCGACGTGGGCCGCGACGGCGCGCCCGATCCGCTCGCGGTCGGCGTCGACGAGGTTCGCGCGATGGAGCGGGTGCTCGTGCGGCCGCTCACGCCCATCCTGGCGACGTTGGGGCCGTACTCCGGCGTCGTCTTGCGCGGGGACGGCAGCCTTCGCCTGGCCGTCGACGCCTTCCGCCTCGCGCCCCACGTCCGCGCGCTCGGGCCGCCCTCACGACGGAACGTCGAGTGAGCCCGCGCATCCGTGACATGACCGAGGGCGATCTCGAGGTCGTCGCGACGCTGCACGTCGAGTCGTTCCCGTCCGATCGCAAGATGACGCGCGACGTGGCCGACGCCCAGCTCCGCGAGGAGCTCGCGCGCGCGTGGTCGTACGTCCGGGTGGCGGAGGCCGACGGCGCGGTCGCCGCGTTCAGCCTCGTGTGGCGCGTCGTCGACGAGCTCCATTTGCTCAACGTCGCGGTCGCGCCCGCCGCGCGTCGTCGCGGCCTCGGCGAGGCGCTGATGCTCGACATGCTCGAGATCGGCCGCACCGCGGGCACGCGCACCATCTTCCTCGAGGTGCGGCGCTCGAACGAGCCAGCGATCGGCCTCTACCGGAAGCTCGGCTTCTGGGCGAGCGGCCTCCGCATCGGCTACTACGACGACGGCGAGGACGCGCTCGAGATGACGCTGAGCCTCGATCCGAGCGGCCTCGTCGTGCCCCACGAGGACGAGGTCGCGCTCTGATCGGAGGGGTTGGGCCGTCGCGCGGGCGCGGGCGCGGTGAGGGAGAGGGTGAGCGCGAGAGGTGAAGCGCGGCGAGCGGAGGCCAAAGGCGCGACGGGCGTCGGGGTCTTACGCTACCGTAGATCCATGCGCGCGCGCGTCGTCACCGCCCTCCTCGCTCCTTGCCTCGCCCTCGCCCTCGCCCTCGCGGGCGACGCCTCGTCGCAGCCGGCACCGGCCAAGACGCCGCTCGCCGAGGCGACGGCGCTCCTCGACGCGAGCGACTACGCGCGGGCGGAGCCGGCGCTCAAGGCGATCACCGGAGGCGACGCCGAGGCCGCCCAGCTCGCGCTCGCGCGCCTCTACTTCGAGACCGGCAAATACGCCGAAGCCGACCGGCTCGCGCAGCAGGTCGGGGCCGCGAAGCCGGGGGCGGTGGTCGTGCGCGCCCGCGTCCTCGCCGCCACCGGAAAGGTGCAGGATGCAATCAAGCTCCTCGAGGGCGTGAAGACGGCGACGGGTCGGGACGGCCGCGCCGCGCGCCTCCTGCTCGGCGAGCTGCGCATCGAGTCCGGCAAGCGCGCCGACGCCGAAGAGCCCTTGATGAAGAACGTCGAGGAGTACAACGACAACAAGATCGCCGACAACGACGCCGAGGGGCTCGCCGTCATCGCCCGCACGGTGCACCTCCTCCGCAGCCACCGCGAGGCGAACAAGACCTTCAACAAGGCGGAGCTCGCCGACAAGAAGCGCGTGCAGACGCTGCTCTGGCGCTCGGAGCTCTACCTGGAGAAGTACGATCCCGGGCACGCGGAGGAGGTCGTGAAAGAGGGGCTCGCGCTCGCCCCCAAGCGCGCGGATTTGCTCGTGATGATGGCGCGCGTGAAGCTCGAGCAGAGCCTCGACTTCGACGCCGCCGACAAGCTCGCGAACGACGCGCTCGCCCAGAACCCGAAGCACACCGGCGCCTTCGCGGTGAAGGCCGGGCTCGCCCTGCGCGACATGGACCTCACCGCGGCCGACGCCGCGCTGAAGAAGGGGCTCGACGTCAACCCGAACGACCTCGAGCTCCTGTCGCTCCGCGCGGCGGTGCGCTTCCTCGCCGACGACAAGCCGGGCTACGAGGCGGCGAAGAAGGAGGTCTTCGCCCGCAACAAGGAGTACTCGGCCTTCTACGGCATCGTGGGCGACTACGCCGAGTGGGAGCACCGCTACGACGACATCATCGCGATGATGAAGGAGGCGGTGAAGGTCGACGCCGACGATCCGCGCGCGTGGGCCCAGCTCGGCCTCACCCAGATGCGGGGAGGCGACGAGAAGGGCGGCCTCGACGCCCTCAACAAGGCGTGGGCGCGCGACAAGTTCAACATCCGGGTGTTCAACACGCTCAATTTGTACGAGCAGACGATCGCCAACCAGTACGAGCTCGGCGAGGGCGGCGTCTTCAAGGTGCGCTATCCGAAGGACGAGCGGGCGATGCTCGAGCGCTACGTGCCCCAGCTCCTCGGCGAGGCCTGGGCGTCGATGAAGTCGCGCTACGGCTTCGTCCCCACCGTGCCTATCCAGGTCGAGATGTACGGAGGGCGCGAGCCGTTCAGCGTCCGCACGAGCGGCCTCCCCAACGTGGGCATCCAGGGCGTGTGCTTCGGCCGCGTGGTCGCGTCGATGAGCCCCAAGAGCGAGCCCTTCAACTGGGGCAACGTGCTGTGGCACGAGCTCGGGCACGTGTTCGCGATCCAGCTCTCGAAGAACCACGTGCCGCGCTGGTTCACCGAGGGCCTGTCGGAGTACGAGACGATCGCCCGGCGGCCCGAGTGGTCGCGCGAGCTCGATCCGCAGCTCTACTCGGCCATCAAGGAGGGGACGCTCCCGAACGCGGTGGACATGAACCGCGCCTTCACCCACGCGAACAGCGCCGCCGACGTCACCGTCGCCTACTACGCGTCGAGCCAGATGCTCGTGTGGACGGTGGAGCGCTTCGGCATGCCGCGGGTGGTGGAGGCGCTCAAGCTCTGGGGCATGGGCCTGCGGACCCCCGACGTCCTCCAGAAGGCGTTCGGCGTCTCGGCGAGCGAATACGACGCCGGCTTCCGCGCCTGGGCGATGAAGCGCCTCGAGCGCTACAAGGGCCAATACGTCTTCTCCGATCGCTCCCCGCCGCTCGACGAGGCCAAGGCGGCCTCGGAGGCGGCGCCGAACGACGCCAAGAAGCACGTCCTCTACGGCCTCGCGCTCCTGAAGGAGCGCAAGCTCCCCGAGGCGAAGAAGGAGATCGAGCGCGCGCTCGCGATCGATCCCAAGCAGATGGACGCGCACTTCATCGCCGCCAAGCTCTCGCTGAGCGCCGACAAGGACGTCGACGGCGCGATCCGCCACCTCGACGCCATCCGCGCCGCCGGCGGCGACGGGTACATGGTGCGCGACATGTACTCCGACATCGCCGAGGCTCGCAAAGACAAGGCGGCGATGAAGGCGAACCTCGAGGCCGCGCACCGCTTCGACCCGAGCCAGCCCGAGCCGCTGCAGGGGCTCTTCGATCTCGCGGCCGAGGACAAGCGCGACGCCGAGGCGCTCGACGTCTTGCGCAAGCTCGCCGTCGTCGAGCAGCACGACCGCAAGGTGTGGCGGATGTTGCTCGAGAAGCTGGTCGAGGCCAAGCAGTGGGACGAGGCGGTGCGCGTGGGCGAGGGCGCGATCTTCGTCGACGTGCACTCGCCCGAGATCCACCTCGCCTACGGGCGCGCGCTCGCGCAGAAGGGCCAGCACGACCGGGCGATCTACGAGCTGTCGTCGGCGCTCGAGGGCAAGCCCAAGGCCGCGGCCGCGGTCCACGCGCTGCTCGCCAGGTCGCACGCCGCGCTCAAGCACGGCCCCGAGGCGCGGAAGCACAAAGACGAGGCCGAGCGGCTCGACAAGAACGAGCCGGAGCTCAAGGGCCTCGTCCTGCCCTGATCGACCAGGCCGAGAGGCCGCCGAGGACGCCTCGGCCTGCACGGATTGCGCGGCGCGCGCTCTCGAAGGCCAAGGACCGAGGGGCGCGCAGCTGCTAGGGTGACTCGTGAACTCGGTGCAGACGATCCCGCGTCGAAACGCGGGCGGGGAAGGAAGGCGAGCGATGAGGCGTGCGACGCGATACGAGCTTGCGGCGGGGTTGAGCGCGGTGGTGGCCGGGCTCCTCGTGGTCGGCTGCCCTGGATCTTCGGACGAGGGGTCGTGCAGCGCCGGCGCCTGCGATCCCCGCCCCGACGGGAGCGCGACGGTCGACGGCGGCGGGGGTGATGGCGGGATCATCAAGCCCCCGGACTGCGATCTCGCGAAGGAGCCGAAGGACTCGCCGGCGTGCGTCGACGACGGCGTGGCCGTGTTCGTGAGCGCCACGGGCTCGGACGGCGCGGCGGGGACGAAGGCGGCGCCGCTCCGGAGCATCGCCAAGGCGCTCGAGGTCGCGGGGAAGAAGCGCGTCTACGTCTGCGAGGGCACGTACGACGGCTTCGAGCTCCGCACGGGGACGATGATCGCCGGGGGCTTCTCGTGCACGGACTGGAAGCACACGGGGGTGAAGCCCAAGGTGCAAAGCACGACCGGAGCCAAGCCGGCGATCGATCTCGTCGCGGCGAGCGTGCCCACCTTGCTCGACCTGGAGGTCGTCGCTGCGAGCAAGGGCGCGCCGAACAGCGTCGCGCTTCGAGCGGTGGACACGACGGCGACGCTGCGCCGCGTGAAGCTGGTCGCGGGCGACGGCGAAGACGGCGCCGATGGCGCCCGGACCGACTTCGTCTACCCGCTCCAGGTCGACTTGACCGCCAACGACGGCACGATGGCCGGGCCGGGCGCGGAGAAGAGCGTCACCTGTCCCGGCGGGGCGGTCACCAAGGGCGGCAAGGGCGGAGGCGCGGGGGAGAGCGGCGCGCCCGGGCTGCCCGCGCTCGGGGGTGGCCAGGCGGGGACCTTTGGCCTTGCGTGCAACGCAGGAGGCGCTGGTGTGGACGGCAGTGATGGTCCGGCGCAGGCCCCTGCCGACGGCGCCAAGACGTTGGGCGCCGTCGCAGGGAACACCTGGGTCCCTCGAGCCGGCACTCCAGGTCCAAACGGCACCCCCGGGCAAGGCGGCGGTGGTGGGACGGGCGGAGCAGGAGGATTCGGGGGAGGCGGCGGCGCGGGTGGCTGCGGAGGTGCCGGCGGCGGAGCCGGCAAAGGAGGCGGAGCGAGCATCGCGCTCCTGTCGCTCTCGTCGAGCGTCACTGTCGAGGGGTGTGAGCTCGTCGCCGGAAAGGCCGGGAATGGTGGCAAGGGCGTCGGCGGCCAACAGGGGCAGCAGATCTTCGGATATCTGGGCGACAAGTTCGGCACCGGCTGCTTCGGAGCGTCCGGCGGCAAGGGCGGCGACGGCGCCGCGGGTGGAGGTGGGGCGGGGGGCCTCTCGGCGGCCGTGGTCTTTCAGGGCGTGAAGCCCACGCTGGCGCAGACGACGGCGACGCCCGGCAAGGGCGGCGACGGTGGTCAGGGCGGCGCGACGCCCGGCAACGATGGCCTCCCCGGCGAGGCGAAGGCCGAGCACGAGGCGCCGAAGTGAGGCGCGTGACGCGCTATCTCTTGTGAGATAGCAAGCGCTCGTTCGGCGGCGCGCTCCGCAGGTGCGGAGGCGCCGGGGCGAGCGCGACTACCTCGAACGACCTCGTCGGCCTGCGCCCTCTTCGTCGTCCACGTCGAGCAGCTCCTCGTCGGCCGAATCGGGGGCCGCGCTGGGCTCCGCGGCGACGCGCACGCGCGCCGCAGGCTCGGGCTCCGAGGCCTCACGCGCGCGCGCGATTCGCTCGTTGGCGATGCGCATGGCGCGCTGCTGGCGCCACGCGGCCATTCCTTCGCTCCACAGCACCGCGCAGACGGCCGTGACGACGAGGGTGATGGCGATGAAGACCCCGCCGGCGAGCATCCCCACGCCATCGGACTCAGAGGTGCGCCCGAGCAGCCAGAAGATGACGGCCGTGAGCACCGCCGTCGCCCCGCCGCCGACGAGCGCGCGCCGGTCGACGAAGGAGGGCCTTGCAGGCGTCGGCGCTGGCAGCCGCGCCGGAGCTCGCGGGCGCGGGTCTCGGTAGGGCGTCATTGGGCTCACACACGGTACTGGATGTGGTGCTGCTCGTATCGGGCGTCCCGCGCGTCGAGGTGTTTGATCGCCGTGTCGTAATCGGCGTCGGTCCCCCGCTGCTTTGCCCACACCAGCGAATCGAACCCGGTCTTGAACGCTGCGTCCGAGTCGTACTTGGCCTTGAGCGCTGGATTCGCGGCGAGCGCCTTCGCGACCTCGGCGGCTCCACCCTCCCGGGTGATCTTGCTCCCCGCGACGAGGTCGCGTGCGGCGTTCATCCCGCGGTCTGCGTGGAGCTGGAGGACGGCGGCCTCCTTGTGGTCGCGGGTCATCAGCGTCGTACCCATCTTCATCGTACCCGACTGGAAGCCGGGGTTGATGGCGTCGAGTCGGGCGAGCTCGATGTTCTTGTACCCCTGCGGCAGATCCAACGTGGCCACCATCGCCGCTCGCGTAGCGTCCTTGTCGGAGGCCTTGGTGAGCTCCGCGTTGCGCTCGTTCGCTTGCGCCAAGCCCTTGAGAGCGACTCCTGTGAACAGCACCATTCCAGCACCAGCGGCAACGCCGCCTGCAACCACGGCCTCCGTGCCTGCAGCCGCCATCTCGATGGGCCCCATCGACCTGTCGCAAGGGGGAGTTGCGTGTTTCCTCCTGTCCGCGGCGCGCGAGTGACGTCAGCCCGGGCAGACGGTGAACGGCACGAGCCCGCGCACGGCGCCGGCGCCGCGCGCCCCGGTGGCCTCGATCTCCAGCAGGCCGCCGGTGGGCGACGCCTCGAGCACGCGCACCCGCCCCCGCGCTCCCGGTCCGCCGTGCGCGCCGTTCGAAGCTCGGGTGATGAAGAAGATCCGGAGCGTCTCGAGCTGGCCTTGCCCCTCGGGAGGTGACTCCCACACCATCCCCGGCTGGAACGGCCACGGCGCCGGGAAGGTCACGTCGACCATGTATTCGCCCGCGCGGAGGATGGTCGGACCGCGCTCGTCCTCGCGAGCGGCGGCGCAGGTCATGGGCCGTTGATAGACGCGCAGCGTGCTCGTGGTCACGCCGTTGTTCCACTTCGTAGGCGGCAACATGATCGCCGAGCGCCCGGCGTAGGGGACCTGCTCGATGGTCCCCTGGAGCGTCGGCGGCCGCGGGTCCATCGCGGGCTCGGGCGGCGGCGTGGCGCCTCCGCATCCGGAGGTCATCGCGCCGAGGAGGAGCAAAGAGAGCCAGCGCATCGGGTGATGGTCGCACGAGGCGCGGTCGGTGTGGAGGTGACCGAGCCTCGGAGCTAGGATGCGCATCCGCCGACCCAGGGGCTCGCCGCGTGGTGCTATCCCTCGCCGCGCAGAGGGCCAGCTCTGCAGCGGCGCGGGAGAGGCACGCGACGCGCGTCCAGGAGTCCGTGCCCCGCCTCGGGCGCGTTCGGACCCGGCCATCACCACCACGCCGCGAACCGTGGTACCCTCAAGCATGCCGAAATCGATCTCCCTGGAGGTCATCCAGAAGCTCCCGAAGACCGACCTCCACGTCCACCTCGATGGCTCGCTCCGCCTCGCGACCATCCTCGACCTCGCCGA
>JAEUKG010001043.1 GCA_016794325.1 Myxococcales bacterium
GGGGCGTCCGACGAAGCCGAGGAGACGCTCGCCCCCCTCACCCAGACCCACGACCGCACCCGCGCCGCCACCGCCTGGAGCTGGATCGGCGTGAGCCGCCTCGCCCGCGGCGACCGCGCCGGCGCGCGCGCGGCCTCCGACGAGGCGGTGAAGCTCGACGGCGACGAGCCGGTGGCGCGGTACGTCCGAGCGAACCTCCGCTGAAGCGGAGCGCCGGGGGGAGACCCCGAACCTCGTGAAGCCGGTCAGCCGCGAAGGAGGATGAACGCGGTGACGACGAGCAGACCGACCACCCCGAGGACGAGCGCGAGGACGATCCACCACGGGATGTGGGTCCCCGGGATGTCGATGCGCTCGTCGCCCTCGTGGCCGTGGCCAGCTCGATCGTGCGGGCGCTCCTGCCAGCCCCCGGCCGCCACCGCCGCGGGAGCGGGCGTCGCGTGACCGAGCGGGAGCGTGTGACCGCTGTGGGTCGCCGCGGGGGTGTCGACGACCTGGTGGGGCGCGGTGACCTCGGCCGACTCATCCGGGAGCGGATACTTCCGGTAGCGGAGCGGCTCCGTCTCGGCGGCTCCCGGCTTGAGCGCCTCGCCCTCGAACTGCACGACGATCACGGTGATGTTGTCGTGACCGCCGGCCGCGTTCGCCCGCTCCGTGAGCGCCTTGCAGACGTCGAGCGGCTCGGGCGACGAGCGGAGGATCTCGCGGATCTCGTCGAACCGCACCATGCCCGACAGCCCGTCGGAGCAGAGGAGGAGCGTGTCGCCGCGGCGGAGCTCGGCGTAGGTGAGGTCGACCTGCACGGTGTCGGAGGTGCCGAGCGCCTGCAGGATGATGTTGTTGTGCTCGAAGGTCTCGGCTTCCTCTTCGGTGAGCTGGCCGGCCTCGATGAGCTGGTTGACGAGCGACTGATCGCGCGTCACCTGAACGAGGTTGCCGGCCCGCAAGATGTAGCCGCGGGAGTCGCCGACCTGCGCGAGGAAGAGGTGATCGTCGACGAGGGCGGCCGCGGTCACGGTGGTGCCCATGCCCCGACGCGTCCGGTCGGCCTTGGCCTCCTGGAAGATGCGGTAGCCGGCGACCTCGACCGCGCGCACGAGCTTGCGCGCGAGCTCGTCGCGCCCGAGCTTGCGCTCGCCGATGCCGTCCACGACCTGCTCGAAGATGATGTCGACCGCGAGCTGGCTCGCGATCTCGCCGGCCGCGGCGCCGCCCATGCCGTCGCAGACCGCGAAGAGCGCGCCTTGCCCGCCGAGCACCGTGGCCCGGTTGGCCTCGAGGAGGCCCCGCGCGCGGCGCGTGATGTCGGCCACGAGGAAGTTGTCCTCGTTGTGCTCGCGCACCTGACCGACGTCGGTCCGAGCGAAGAGCTTCACGCGGAGCTCGCCCTGCGGATCGTGCGGCGAAAGCTCCCCGGGCTCTTTCGGCTCCGGCGGGATGGGGGTCTCGGATTGGGTCACGCGAGGTTCCTCACGACGCCCCTCCGAGCTCGACGCGGAAGAGCTGCTGGCCTACGCGGAACTGGTCCCCGTCGAACACCTCGACCTCGCCGCGAATCTGGATGAACGTACCGTTGGACGAGCCGAGGTCGACCAGCGCGCAGCGCGGGGCAGCGGCCGCCTCGTCCACACGAAGCGCGGCGTGGCGCCGAGAGAGGAAAGGATCCTCGGCGAACACGATGTCGCCCGACTCTCGTCCCAGCACGGTCTCTGCCTTGCGCAGGTTGAACACGTCGAACGTCACACCCTCGACCCCTCGTTGGCAAAGGCGAGCGTACCTCTTTGCGGCGGGGGTGCCAAAGACCATCGTCCCATGCTGCCAAGCGGGTCCGAGCGCGGCCTCCGCTTCTTTCAGCCACTCGAACCTTAGCACCTGTTGTCCCAACAGGATCAAGTCTTGATCTTCCAAGACAATTCCGGCTTCGCCGGCGCCGAGCCCCGACAGCGAGCGCCGCGCGGCGAGGCGGAGGTAGACGCCGTTCGTGCTCGCGAGGTCCACGAGGAAGAGCCGGCGCTCGCGCCACACCAGCCGGCAGTGCCGCGGGCTGAGGAAGCGATCTTCGGGGACGGCGACCTGCGCGTCGCTCCGTCCCACGTCGACCACGTCGCCGATCGCGTACTCCGGCCCGCGCTGACCGTCGCGCGCGACGACCACGAGCTTGCCGCCGCCGCTGCCGGCCGCGGCGGGCCTGGCGCTCCCCCGCGAGCCGTTGGCGGGGGCGTGCGCGACCGGCGGCGGCCGAGCCGAGGGCGCGCGCGGCGCCTCGGCCGCGTGAGGCGCGGCGTGCGGCGCGACGACGGCCGCGACGGCCGCGACCACGGGACCGATCGGCGCCGCGGCCGGTACCGGGGCCACGGGCGGGGGCTGCGGCGTCGGGGCGATCACGCCGGCGGGCGCGATCGGGTTCGGCGAGATCTGCGGCGGCGGCGGCGTCGCTCCGATCGCGCGCTGGCCCTCGCCGAGGGGCGCTCCGCAGAACTTGCAGAACTGCGACGCCGCGTCGCACGTGCCGTGGCAGCGGCCGCACACCCGGGGCGCGTCGCGCGGGGTCGCGGGCGCGCCGATCTCGACGACCCGCGCGGGCGCGATCGGCGCCATCGGGGTGCCGATCGGCTGGAGCGCGGGCTGAGCCATCGGCGGCGGCGCGGGCTGAGCCACCGGCGGCGCTGGCTGGGCCACCGGCGCAGCCGGCGGTGGGGCGTGCGCGAGCAAGTTCGTCCCGCATGACATGCAGTACCGCACGTCGGGCGGGTTGGTCTGGCCGCACATCGCGCACGGCCCTCCCGCGCCGTGCGCGAGCCCGGGTGCGGGGCTCGGCTGCGCGGGGACGGCCGCGGGACCGGGCACGGGGGACGGCCCGCCGAAGGGAAGGTCGGGCGCCGACGGGCGGCGGAACGGCGCCTGGCCGCTGCTGTCCGGCAGCCCGATGGGCGGCGTCGGTGGAGCGACGCGTGGGCGCAGGCGCTGCCCACACTCCTGGCAAAACACCAGGTGGTCCGGGTTCTCTCGTCCGCAGGTGGAGCAGATCACCAACCCCGATGGGACAATACCGCCGTGCGATCCGTCAAGGACGACGCACATCGACCGCCGCTTTCCTCGATCGCCGCTCTCCTCGGGCCCGCTCGGTTTCGGGCCTGCGGACGCCCGCGCTTCGCCGCGGTGCAGCAGCGCCGCGCGCGCGTCACTTCGTCAGCGGATCCCGCGCCTCCAGCGAAAAATCGAGCGTCACGAGCTGCGCGACCCCCGCCGGGCGGATCGTCCCCGCCGTGTCGACGAACGACGACAGGTACCCCACACGGTAGGACAACGCGACCCCGACCAGGGTGCGAGGCGCGATCTCGGCGGACGCCCCCACCCCCACCCCGCCGATGGGCCCGAACGCGTCCGGGCTCCACTCGCTTCCGTACGCGACGGCTCCGGCCAGCACCATCGCGTACGGAGAGAGCACGCGATCGGTCTCGAGGTAGTAGCGAGCCTCGGCGCGCACCTGGTGGAGCAACCCGAGGCGGTACAGCTTGTTCGAGTCGAGCTTCGCGACCTCGTACGCCCCGCCGAAATACCAGTTGAGCGGCGCGCGCCACCCGACGCGCGCCGCGAGGCCGCCGCCGGAGCCGAGGATGCACGGCGCGCTCGGGGCGCAGGTGTCGCCCGCGTCGGCCACCACCTGGGCCGCGAAGCCGACCCCGTACTGGATCATCGCCGGCTTCGGGGTGTCGACGTGCGGGGCGTCGTCTCCCGCGGCGTGCTCCGCGGCCTGGGCCGGAGTTTCCGCCTTCGCGACGGCGGGCGCGAGGGCCCGCGCCAGCGCCAAGACGGCCACAAACCCCGCCCGATCCCGAAGTCTGGGTCGCACGTCAAGCAGCATAACGGGCAAAGAACCTTTTGCCATCGTTCCGTCCATAGTTGACACACGCGCGCGGGTTTGCGTATTCGCTACTTTGAAAGCGGGAGCTCGCAGTCGCTGGAGAGTGCCCTCTCGGAGAACACGATGGAGATTACGCTCGACAAACGCGCGGTGCGGCAGATCCGACTCTCGGCGCAGGACGCGATCGAAGAGGGCGACACCGAGACGCTTCGGGAAGACATCCTCGAAGCGTTCACCGAAGAGCAGATCGAGGAGATCGAGCGCCGGCTCGACAACGGCGATTTCTTCGAGTTCCTCACCGACATGCTCGACGAGTGGTCGGGCGACGACGTCGACGAGCTCTTCGAGCTCCTCGACGCCCAGCTCGGCGACGTCGGCGTCGACGTGAAGTTCGAGAAGAAGGGCGCCGCCGCTCCGGAAGAGGCGGCCGAGCCCGACGCCGACGAGGAAGACGAAGACGACGTCGAGGACTTCGACGAGGACGACGAGGACCTCGACGACGACGACCTCGACGAAGAAGAGGAAGAGGAAGACGAGAAGGACTGACGGTCGCCGGCCCGGCGTGGCCGACGCATCGTCCGTCGTCGCGCGGCCCCGTGGGCGGCGCGCGGGCGGCTCCACGTCGGGGGATGTGGGCCGCTGTCGTCGTCACCGCTCCGTCTCCACTGTTCTTTTGCAGAGCATCCGAGCGCGCCATGGTGCAGAACCTTCGCCCAGCGAAGGGGTGACCGGAATGCGAAGCTCGGCGAGCACGATGCTTGGTTTCTTGGCGGTGGCGACGGTGGTCTGCGCCGCCTGCAGCGCGTCGAACGGCAAGAACAGCGGGTACGACGACACCGTGCCCGCGAGCAGCGGGTCGTCGAGCGGCGGCGAGGGGCCGAGCAGCTCGAGCGGCAACATCGGCGGCGGCTCGAGCTCGAGCAGCGGCACCACCCCCGAGTGCGCGGCCAACGTCGTCAGCGCCAAGCGGGCGGAGGTCGACATCTTCGTCGTCATCGACACCTCGGGCTCGATGCAAGAAGAGACCGACCAGGTGAAGGCGAACATCAACGACTTCGCGACGAAGATCGGCGGCAGCGGCCTCGACTACCGCGTCGTCATGATCGCGGAGAAGCCGCAGGCGCTGCCGATCCCGATCCCCGGCTTCACCCCGCCGGGCATCTGCGTCGCCGCGCCCCTCGGCGGGCCGAGCTGCGGCGACAACGCGCCGGTCTACCACCACATCGACACCGACGTCGGGTCGACCGACTCCTTCGACGTCGTGCTCGCCCAGTACCCCACCTACAAGGCGTGGATGCGTCCGAGCGCGACCAAGGTCTTCATCGAGATCACCGACGACAACGCCGCGATGCCCTTCGCGCAGTTCGACACCCAGCTCCTCGCGAAGGACCCGGCGCAGTTCGGCACCAGCGCGAAGCGCAAGTACATCTGGAACAGCATCTGCGGCTGGAAGAAGGGCACGCCGGTCATGTCGGCGACCAAGTGCGGCACCGCCGAGAACATCGGCGACCAGTACCAGCAGCTCTCGCAGCTCACCGGCGGCATCGTCGACTCGGTGTGCGAGGCGAGCTACGCCGGCGTGTTCGACAACCTCGCCAAGGGCCTCGTCACCAAGCTCGGGTGCGAGTTCGCGTTCCCCAAGCCGGCGACCGGCACCGCCGACCCCGACAAGATCGTCGTCCAATACACCAAGGCGGGCGGCGCGCCCGAGGCGCTCACCCAGGTCACCGACGCCGGCAAGTGCGCGTCGGTGCCGAACGGCTGGTACTACGACAACCCCGCGTCTCCCGAGAAGATCGTCTTCTGCCCCAAGCTCTGCGAGTCGACGGGCCAGGACACGAGCGGCAAGATCTCGGTCGCGGTCGGCTGCAAGGCGCCGCCGCCCAAGTAGTCGTCACTGCAGCGGAGCGTCCTCGTCGTCGCCCTCGGAGGGGGGGCGACGCTCGAGGTGTTCCATGCAGAGTGCACGAATCGACGGGGGCACGTGCGTGGACTCGATCACGAGCCGGAGCTCCTGACGCAGGAGCAGACCCGTGATCGGACCGGCGATCTCGGGCGGGCAGTCGGGGTTGAGGACGAGGGCGCGCCGGATGCGCGGGCGGTGGATCCACCGCGTGCTGCGCGCGATCTGCGACAGGACGTCGGGGCGGGCGGGCCGCTTCACCACCATCGTGAGGACGTCGTCCTCGGTGAGCTTCGGGTTGACGAGCAACCGCTCGATCACGGCCGGGTGCGGGTCGCGCACGAGGCGCTCCATCATCGCCCGGTCGGGGCGGCGCGCGAGCGCCTTGCGCTCGCCGAGGGTGAGCGGGCGGCCGCGACCGTAGTCGGGAACCCGGTCTTCGTCGGGATCCTCGGGCAGCGCCGACGAGCGTCCGAGCATCGGGTTCCGGAGCGCGCGCTCGAGGGCGACGAACGCCTCCCCCACCGCCTGCTCTCGCAGGCGCTGCACCGCCTCGGTCACCGCGGGCTCGCGCGCCGCGTCGAGGAGCGACACGAGCACCTCGCGCGCGGCCGGATCGGCCTGCTCGGCCCGGGAGCAGACGACCTCGAGGATCGGCGCGAGGCGCTCCGGCGCGAGGTCGCGGACGTGGGTGAGCACGTAGGCGAGCCTGACGTTGGCGTCCGAGAGCGACCGCACCGCGCGCACGAAGCGATCGGCGGCGGCGTCTGCGTTCATGCCACGCGCGGGCTCAGAAGCCCCACTTGTCACCGCCGCCCGCCGGGCGGCCGCTCGCCGAGGCCGCCGGCTTCGCGCTCGCCACGGGCTTGCCCGAGGCCGCGCCCGTCACGACCGGCGCGGCGGTGCCCTTCGGGCCGCCGAGCACGACCGGGCCGCCCCCCGCCTTGGTGTCGGCCGGCTTGCTGTCGGCCGGCTTGGTGTCGGCCGGCTTCGTGTCGACCGGCTTGGTGTCGGCGGAGGCGACCGCGGTCGCGGCGGTGTCGGCGCCGGTCGCGGTCGTCGTCGCCGTCGCCGTCGCCGTCGCCGTCTCGGTGGCGGTCGCGGTCGTCGTCGTGGCGCCCGACGAGCCCGAGGCGACGTCCTTCGAGCCCTTCGACTTGACCACGGCCACGCCGGCGCCGATCCCGGCGATGACGGCGAGGAGCGCCACCGCGCCGATGGCGACGCCGACGCCCGACTTCTTGGGCGGGATCCCCGCCGGCGCCTCGGCGCCGTTGAACGTCTGACCGAACCCCGGGACCGAAGCCTGGACGGGCCGCATCGGGTTCGGCGTCGCGTTCATGGGAGCGATCGCCGAGTGCGCGAGCTGAGACGCGCCGGGGGTCGCGGTGCCGAGCTGCGGCGGGACGTAGTTCGGGTGCGGCGTCGCGTGCATCCCACCCGGCATGTTCGGCGGAGGCGACACCTGGGTGTGGCCGGCCGTCGGGGGCGGCGCGTGGGGCACCGGCGCGCCCGGGCGGCGCTCGGTGACGCCGAGCGCGAACATGAGCGAGTCGGAGAACTCCTTGGCGGTCTGGTAGCGGCCCGCCGGGTCACGCGACGCCGCCTTCGCCCACCAGCGGTCGAAGCCCGGGGGGATGCTGGCGTGGACCTGCGACGGAACGGGGAGCGGGTTGACGATGATCTTCAGGAGGAGATCGCCGAGCGCGTCGCTCTCGAACGGGAGGCGGCCGGTGATGCACTGGAACACGATGACCGCGAGGCCCCAGAGATCCGCCCGCGAGTCGACCGCCTTCACGCCCTGGGCCTGCTCCGGGCTCATGTAGTAGGGCGTCCCGAGCATCGAGCCCGTCTTCGTGGTGGTGCTGATCCCCTCGCTCTTCTGCTTCGCGATACCGAAGTCGAGCACCTTGACGATGTCGCGCTCCTCGCCCGACCCGTCGTCCTCACGGGCGATC
>JAEUKG010001061.1 GCA_016794325.1 Myxococcales bacterium
CGAAGCCACTGGGGGCGGTGGCGCGGAGGCGTCCTCGGCGCCCACCGCGACTCCCGACGCGCCCGCCGGCCGCGAGGGAGGCCCGCCGGTGCCCCTCGCCCTCGCCCAGCTCGGCGTCGGCGGGCCGAACCGCTTCCTCACCGCCCCCTCGGGCGAGCGAGCGACGTCGGCCGAGACGGCGGCGCGGGACGTCGAGCGCTCGATGGCGCAGAGCCGCGCCGATCACGATCGCGGCGTCGGGCTCGGGCCCGAGGGCCCGCTCCTCGGCGCCGTCGAGGCCGAGATCATGGCGAGCGCGCTGCCGCTGAACGGCAAGGCTTCCCTCGACGCCACCTTCGACGCCCAGGGGGCGCTCACGTCCCTCGTCGTCGTGTCGTCCGACGGCGATCGCGCGGGCTGGGAGACGATCGCGGCCGCCATCCGCAGGAAGCTCGCTGGCAAGCCCGGGCGCGCGGTGGGGGCGCGAGGCATGCTCTCGCGCGTCGAGGTCGACACCGCGCTCAAGATGCCGAGCGGGCGCGACCCCGGGCTCGAGGTCGAGGTGCTCGGCGGGATCCCGCTCAAGAAGGCTCCGAAGGAGAGCAAGCGCCCCACCAAGATCGTGATCCTCGATCCGCTCCCGAAGGTCCACATGGTGCCCGTCGACGAGGACGGCAAGGTGAAGATCCCCGTGCCGCAGGTCGGGGTCACCGTGCTCGGCGTCGACGGCGATCCCGTCGACATCGCGGCGCTCGCGCGGCGCGTCGTCCACGCGCGGGTCACCTCGCAGCGCGTGCTCTGACGCCGTTGGCGCCTGCGGCGCGTGCTCGAAGCCCGGACGCGCTCCTCGGCGCCGCCTCGACCTCTCGAACGATCTCGACGCAGCGGGTCACGGTGTCGCCTCGGGCAGCCGGAAGAAGTCGCGGGCCGTCCCGCCGACGAGCCGCGCGAGCACCTCCTCGTCGCGGACGGAGCCGAAGCGCTTGAGCTCACGGTCCCAGGCGTACGGCAGGTTCGGGAAATCGGTGCCGTACATGATCCGATCGCTCCGGGCGACGGTGAGCGGCCACCCGTCGACGCCGTCGAAATAGCCGCCCACCACCATCGTCGTGTCGAGCCACAGGTTGTCGTAGCGCTCGAGCAGCCGGCCGTAGCCCTCGATCTCGTCGGCGCCGAGGTGGGGCACGGAGAGCCGGAGCTTCGGGTAGGCGCGGAGGACGGCCTCGGTGCGCGCGGCCGAGCACAAGGCGTGGGGATCGCACCGGTAGGCGGCGCTCTTCGGCTCGCGCCCGGCGTGCATGACGAGGGGCAGGTCGTGCGCGACGCACGCCTCGTAGACCTCGGCGAGGGCGTCGTCGTCGGGGGCGAAGCACTGCACGTGGCAGTGGAGCTTCACTCCGGCGAGGCCCGCCGCGAACGCCTCGTCCAGGATCGCGCGCGCGCCCGGCTCGCCCGGCATCACCGTCGCGAGCCCGGTCACGCGCGGCTCGCCGGCGACGACGCCCGCCATGTACGCGTTCATCTCCCGGGCGATGCCCGGTTTGTGTGCATAGTGCAATGCGACGATGCGGCTCACCCCGCGCGAGAGGAGGAAGCGGACGACCTCCGGGGTGTGGAGCTTGTAGCGGATGGGCCAGCCGTGCTGATCGAACCACCGCCAGACCGCGTCGAACACGCGGTCGGGGAAGAGGTGGACGTGCGCGTCCACGACCGGCGGCAGGCTCGGGTCGACCCGCGGGCCCTCCTCGTCGTTCAGCGCCGGCAGCGGCAGGGTCATCGCGCCGCGGAAGAGGCCGGTGGGCGCCGTCGCGGGCATGCAGCCCGGGATCTCGAGGTCCATGACCTCCCACCATACACGCCCGGCGCCGCCGCGATATCCTCCCCCCGTGGACCACCGGATCCGCCTGAACGTGGACGCGGCCGAGCTCGACGACGAGCCGGCGGAGCTCTACGCGCTCGCGCACGTGGTCAACGTCGCGTGCGGGGCGCACGCCGGCGACGAGCGCCTCGCCGC
>JAEUKG010001092.1 GCA_016794325.1 Myxococcales bacterium
CACGCAGACGGCCGAGACGGCGCTCTTCTCGCACGAGAAGGCGCCGGCCGGGAGGACGTCGTTCGGAGAGAACCGCCGGGGCGCGCTCTCTCCGCTGATCCAGTCGAGCGAGAAGCTCGCGCCCGACTCGCTCGTGAGCCGGGCGTCGACGGGCACGAGGTCGCCCGGCGCGAGGAGCACCGTGTCGCCCTCCCGGAGCTCCTTGGCCTTCACCACCGAGACGGCGCCGTCGCGCACCAAGCGCGTCCACAGCCCGTCGGTGCCGTCGCTCGCGAGGATGTGGGCTCGGTTCTTCTCGAGGACGCGCTCCTGGAGGTAGCGCCCCACCAGCATGAGGGCGATGAAGACGTTGAGCGTGTCGAAGAACGAGGACGCGCCGCCGCGGGTGAAATACGCGAGCGTCGAGCTGCCGAACGCGAGGAGGATCCCGAGCGCGATCGGCAGGTCGAGGTGGAGCACGCCCCGCCGCAGCCCCGCCCAGGCCGAGCGGAAGAAGACGGGTCCGCCCACGAGGACGCTCACCAACGACAGCACGAGCGTGATCGTCTGCAGCAGGTGGTAGAAGCGCCCGCCGTCGAGGCCCGCGTACATGGCGAAGCCGAAGCTCATGGTGTTCATCGCGATGGCGATGCAGACGCCCATGCGCCACACGATGTCGCCCCGGCCCTTGGCCGCGTCGCGGCGCGGCGGCCCGAAGACGTAGCCGAAGCGCTCCACCGACGCGACGAACGCGTCGAGGTCGAACGCCGCGGGGTCGGCGACGAGGTCGACGCGGCCCGCGCCCGGGTTCACCACGCAGGAGGCGGCGCCGACCTCGCGCTTGAAGAGCTCGTCGACGAGCCAGACGCAGCCCGCGCAGTGGACGCCCTGGAGGTCGAGCGTCACGCGGCCGAGGCCGCTCGCCGAGGCGAAGCGCGCGCGGATGGGCTCGAGCCACTTGTGGTCGCGCCCCTTGGCCCCGCTGGCCGCGACGGCCGGCAGCCCTCGATCTCCGCGGAGGTCGTAGTAGCGCTCGAGGCGCTCGCCCCGGAAGAGGCCGAAGACGACCTCGCAGCCGGTGCAACAGAAGCGCGACGCCGATCCCGTGGTTAGCTTGGTGCCGCAGTGGGCGCACGCCGCGTCCTCGGCGGCCTTGGCGGAGCCGACCAGCGAGAGCGAGGGCGCGTCGGTCGTGGTCACTGACGCGGAGCATCAGCAACAGGCGTTCCAAAAGCGCGGGTCCTGCGTCTCAGGGAGTTTCTCGGGTCGGAGACGCGATCTTTTTCGCGGGGGCCCGCGGCGGTTGCGTCCGCGCGCACCGTTTGCGCGCCCGAGTGGCTCTCGTTGGTCCTCGGGAAGGCCCAGTCCCGCCAGGAGTGAGAGTGGCTCTCGGTCGTGAGAGGTAGGCGCCGCCGCGGCGCATCGAGCCCGCCCGCGCGGAGCCGGCGTCGGGCGTCAGGCCGAGGGGAAGCGCAGGGTGAAGGTGGTCCCCCGCCCCTCGGACGTCTCGAGCTCGACGGCGCCCCCATGGCGCTTCATGCACGCGTAGACCATCGCGAGCCCGAGGCCGGTGCCCTCGGCCCCCTTCGTGGTGAAGAAGGGCTCGAACACGCGCTTCTCGACGTCGGGGGGCATGCCCGGCCCGTCGTCGCACACCGCGATGAACGCGCCGTCACCCTCGATCTTCCCGGTGCGCACCGTGACGACGCCGCTCGTGTCGAACACGTCGACGGCGTTCACGACGAGGTTCACGACCGCGCTCACGATCTCCGACGGCCGCCCATAGAAGCGCGGCGGATGCCCGAGCTCCTCGACGAAGCGGACGGCGACGCGGCGCGACGCGGCGCGAGCGCGCGCGATCTCGAGCGCCTCGTGGGCGAGGCGGTCGAGGTCGACCTCCTCGGGCCGCGACTCGGGCGCCTGCCGGCTGTAGTCGCGCAGGCGCTCCACGACCTCCACCCCTCGCACCACCACGCGCTTCATCTCCGAGACGCTCTCCTTGGCGTCGGCGACGTTGCCCTTGTCGAGCGCGCGCTGGATGACCTGGAGGTGGAGCGAGAGCGGGTTCAGGATGTTCTTCAGGTCGTGGGAGATCCCCGCCGCCATCTGCCCGAGCGCGCGGAGCTTCTCGGTGCGCTGGAGCGTCTCCTCGGTGGCCCGGAGATCGGCCCGCACCTTGGCC
>JAEUKG010001120.1 GCA_016794325.1 Myxococcales bacterium
GGGCGCTTCCGGGTGTCACCCGCGCCATCGTCCTCGAGCTCGCCGCGGGCGCGCTTCCGATCGACGAGGGGCCCCTCACCACCCGGGATCTCGCGCGGGCGAGCGAGGTGGCCCTCACCTCCAGCGTGCGGGGGGTGGTGCCGGTCACGGCGCTGGACGGCCGGCCGCTCGGCGTCGGGCCCCGGCTGTCGGCGCTCCGGGAGCGGTACCGGGAGCACGCGCAAATCTTGGATTACTAAGGTGAAAGTCGTACCCTGGCGGGGGGAGCGTGAATCTGGAGGGCGCGCTCCTCGTCGAACCGGGACTTGCCCTCCGTGCGTCCAGTCACGCGCGGTCGACCGCCCAGGTCAGGCGGCGACTCTTTTTCAAGGAGCCTTCTCATGTCCACCTCTTCGCGCGCCGTGCTCTCTGCCGTCTCCGTCCTCGCCCTCGTCGCCGTCGCCACCGGCTGTTCGGTCACGGTGAAGACCCAGACGCACTACGTCAACAAGGACGACGCGACGGCGACCGGAGCGCAGGACTGGAACGGCGAGGCGATCAACATCAGCCACCAGTCACCCGACGCCATCTACAACGGCGGGATGAAGATCATCGGCGACGCGTCGGTGACGAAGATCACGGTGAAGGGTCGGATGATCGCGTGGGCCGACGACACCGACAAGACGAGCGCCGACCTCTCGATCCAGGAGGCGATCAAGACCGTCAAGGTGGAGCTCTCGGGCAACACCTGGAACGTCGCCTGCGGCCACGGCGGCAGCCACAACACGTCTTCGGCGAACAAGAGCGGGTGCGAGCTCCTCGAGATCCGCGTCCCCGCCGGCAGCGCGACGAAGCCGCACAAGATCACGGCGAGCTCCAGCAACGGCGACATCACCGTCTCGGGCATCTACGGCAGCGCGAGCGTGGTCTCGAAGGGCCCCGGCGACCTGACCGCCGACATCACGCCCACCGCGGGCGCCATCATCTCGCTCCAGAGCGAGAAGGCCGACAACGTGACGCTCACGCTCCCGAGCGACTTCAAGGCCAAGACCGTCACCCTCACCCCGGCGGGCAAGGGCACGGTCACGAACGACTTCTCGGACGTGCAGAGCGGCGGCGGCCGGAACGCGTCCGACGCCGACGCGGCGGAGTCGATCAAGGTTCAGTCGCTCGAGTTCGCCGGGGCGGACGGCAACGTCGCCCTCAAGAAGCGCTGATCGCGCGAGGGCGTCAGCGCCGGCGCGCGATCGCGTCGATCTCCACGCGTGCGCCGCGCGGAAGCGCCGCCACCTGGACGGTGGCGCGCGCCGGCGGCGCCGCGACGAAGGCCTTGGCGTACACCTCGTTGACCGCGGCGAAGTCGCCGAGGTTCGTGAGGTAGATCGTCGTCTTCACGACGTCGGCGAAGGTGGCGCCGCCCGCGGCGAGCACGGCCTGGAGGTTGTCGAGCACCCGCTGGGTCTCGAGGCGGATGTCGCCGCTGACGAGCTCGCCGGTCGCGGGGTCGAGCGGGATCTGCCCGCTCAAGAAGAGGAAGCCGTCGGTCGCGATCGCCTGGGAGTACGGGCCGATGGCGGCCGGGGCTTGTTCGGTCTTGATCGGTGTCATCAGAGCCTCTGTCGGCCGGACAGCGCCCGGCCCATGGTGATGGGGTCCGCGAACTCGAGATCGCCGCCGTGCGGGACGCCGCTGGCGATGCGGGTGAGGGGGATGCCGACGCCGTCGAGCTCTCGCTTGAGGAGGAGAGCGGTGGCCTCGCCGTCGACGCTCGGGGGCGTCGCGACGATGAGCTCGCGCACGCCGTCTCGCGCGATCTTCTGCTTCAGGCGGGGGATGGGGAGGGACTCGGGGCCCACGCCGTCGAGCGGCGAGAGGAGCTTGCCGAGCACGAAGTAGCGGCCGCGCATCGTGCCGGTGCGCTCGATGGCGAGCAGATCCTGGACGCGGCCCACGACGCAGAGGAGCGCCGGATCGCGCCGATCGTCGCGGCACACTTGGCAGAGCAGCGGGCTCTGGCCGTCGGCCTCGGCGAGGTTGCCGCACTCGTCGCAGGGCCGGATCGTCTCGTGGAGGCGCGACAGCTCCTCGCCGAGGTCGCGCGCGATGCTCGGATCGGCGGCGAGGAGGTAGAGGACGTAGCGCTGCGCCGTCTTCTCCCCGACGCCGGGGAGTCGGGCGAGGAGCTGGACCAGCCGCCGGAGCTTCGGGGTCGTCACGGCGGAGCGGCGGTCAGAGCATGCCGGGGATCTTGACCCCGCCGGTCACCTTGTCGAGCTCGGTCTCCATCGTCTTGTCGGCCTCCGCGAGCGCGGAGTTGACGGCAGCGCATACGCCGTCGAGCACGATGTCGAGGCCCTCGCTCTTGACGAGCTCGGGGTCGACCTCGATGCGCGTGATCTTGCGAGAGAGGGTGGCGGTCGCCTTGATCTTGTCGCCGATCGAGGTCGCGGTGACCTCCTTGTCGGCGAGCGCCTTCTTCGCGTCGTCGACCTTGCGTTGAAGGCGCGCCGCTTGGCGCATGAGCTCGTTCATTCCACCGCGGAATTGCATGTCTTACTCCTCCGGAACCCGGACCTCTCGGAGCTCCCCCTGGAGGAGCTCGATCGCCGCGCGGACGAGGGGGTGCCCCTCGACCGCCTTCTTCGCCGTCTCGATCGCCTTCTTGCGCTCGTAGGTCGCGATCTCCGCGAGGGTCGCGAAGCCGAGCTTGCCGGCGGCGACCTCCTCGACGCGGATGGCGGCGCCTTCGCCGAGGCGCTCGCGCACGGCCCGCGCGAGGGCGGCCTGGATGTCGGCGGTGGCGGCCTGCTGCGCGACGAAGGACTTCTCCACGAGGCGCACGTGGAGGCTCGTCGCGTCCACCGCGACGGGGACGGCGTGCTCGAACGCCGCGGCTCCGGCCGCGCTGAACGTCCGCATGTGCTCGACGAGCTCGCGCCACGGAGCGAGGAGAGCTTCGGGCGGGAGCGACGGAGGCGTGAGCGGCGTGCCGACGACGACCGGCGGCGCAGGCGTGTCGCCCTCGGCGGCGCGCCCCGCGACGGGCTGCTCCGACGACTGCGGCGGCGCTGGGATCACCGCCGGGGGGACGAAGGCGTCGACCGCGGCCGCGCCCTCCTGCCGCAGCACCGGCGCGTCGCTGAGCACGGGCTTGAGGATCCGCATCGTCGCCGGGGCGCTCGCGCGCCCCTCCGGGCGGTCGGCGGCCACGAACGACGGGGCCGTGAAGAGCGCGGTGGGCTCGTCGCCCCCGCGAGTCCCGCCGGTGACGGTGCCCGGCCGCGGCGCGGTCGCGCCCGCGCGCGGCTCGGCGCCGCCGGGGCGCGGCCCGCCGCCCCGACCGGCGCCCGGGGGCCCGTCGCGGCCCGGGGGCGCAGCGCCGGTGGCGAGGCGCTTCTCGAGATCGCCGAGGCGCGCGAGGAGCTCGTCGAGGGGCAGGAGCGGCGGGCGCCGCGACAGCCGCACGAGCGTCATCTCGAGCGCCTGGCGCGGGTGGCTGCTCTTCGCGATCTCGTCGAAGCTCTTGGAGAATCCTTGGAAGACGCGGAGGAGATCGTCGAGCCCGAACTCGTCGGCGACGGTGGTGAGCATCTGCCGCTCTTCGTTCGTCACGTCGAGCGCGGCGCGGAGCTGGGCCTCGGGCTCGCCCTTGCAGGTCTTGGCGACGACGAGGTTGCGGAAGTGGGCGAGGACGTCTTTGCCGACGTGGACGATGTCGAAGCCCTCGCCGGCGAGGCGCGCGATCACGTCGAGCGCCTTCGCGGCCTCGCCGCGGAGGACCGCGCCCCCGAGCTCGTGCAGGATCGCCCGGTCGGCGACGCCGAGCACGCGGGCCACGTCCTCGGCGACGAGCTTGCTGCCGGAGTACGCGATGACTTGGTCGAGCAGGCTCATCGCGTCGCGCATCGAGCCCGCCGCCTCGCGCGCGAGGACGCCGATCGCGGCGTCCTCGGCCTCGATGCCCTCCTTCGAGAGGACCTCGCGCAGCCGGTCGGCGATCGTCGTCGCCGAGATGAGCTTGAAGTCGTAGCGCTGGCAGCGCGACAGGATGGTCACCGGGACCTTGTGGACCTCCGTCGTCGCGAAGATGAACTTCACGTGCGGCGGAGGCTCCTCCAGGGTCTTCAAGAACGCGTTCCACGCCGCGTTCGAGAGCATGTGGACCTCGTCCACGATGTAGATCTTGGTGCGGTCGCGCGCGGGCCGGAAGGCGAGGCCCTCCTGGAGGCGCCGCACCTCGTCGACGCCGTTGTAGCTCGCGCCGTCGATCTCCTGGACGTCCATGTCCAGGCCCGCGGCGATCTCGGTGCAGGCCGCGCAGGTCTGGCAGGGCGTGGCCGTGGGCCCCGCCGCCTTGCCGTCATTGCCTAGGCAATTCAAGCACTTGGCGAGGAGCCGGGCGCTCGTGGTCTTGCCCACGCCGCGCACCCCGGTGAAGAGGAACGCGTGGGCGATGCGGTCTTGTGCGATCGCGTTCGCGAGCGTCTTCGCGACGTGCGACTGCCCGACCAGATCTTCGAACGACTGGGGGCGGTACTTGCGCGCGAGGACGAGGTAGCTCATCGCTACGCCTTGGCTACCTCATTCGCCGCGACGTCTCAACCCTGAGCCTTCTTCAGCTCGGTCACGAGCTCGGGGACGGCCTGGAAGAGGTCGGCCACGAGACCGTAGTCCGCCACCTGGAAGATGGGGGCGTCCGCGTCCTTGTTGACGGCCACGATCGTCTTCGAGCCCTTCATGCCGGCGAGGTGCTGGATCGCGCCGGAGATGCCGATGGCGAAGTAGAGCTGGGGCGCGACGACGCGACCGGTCTGGCCCACCTGGAGCTCGGCCGGAGCGTAGCCGGCGTCGCAGGCGGCGCGGCTCGCGCCGACCGCGGCGCCGAGGAGGTTCGCGAGGGGGTCGAGGACGCCGGCGAACTGCTCCTTGAGGGCGCGGCCGCCGGCGACGATGACGCGGGCCTCGCCGAGGTCCGGCCGCTCGCTCTTCGCGGCCTCGAGGCCGACGAACTCGATGCGGCCCTCGGCGGCGTCTTTGGCCGCGAGCGCGACCGACTCCACCGGGCTCGCGCCGCCCGACGGCTCCGCGGCCGCGAGCTCGCTCTGGCGCACGCTCACGACCTTGAGGGCGGTCGTGATCTCGCACGTGGCGTAGGCGTTGCCCGCGAACACGGGGCGGCGGAAGACGAGCTTGTCGCCCTCGGCCTTCACGCCGCTGATGTCCGGCGCGTAGCCCGCGCCGAGCTTCGCCGCGACGCGCGGGGCGACGTCTTTGCCGAACGAGCTCGCGGTCACCACGACCACGTCGAAGCCGCCGGCCTTCGCCGCCTGGGCGATGGTGGGGGCGAAGCGCTCGCAGATGGGCCCCACGAGCGACGCGTCGTCGCACACGAGGACCTTCTCGGCGCCGAAGCCGGTGACCGAAGCCGCCGCGCCCTGGGCGCCGGCGCCGATGGCGAGGATGGAGAACGGCGCGCCGGCTTGCCGGGCGAACGTGATCGCGCTGTGGGTGGCCTTGCGGACCTTCCCGTCCTGAAGCTCTGCGACGACGAGGATCTTGCTCATCTCACACCACCTTCGCTTCGTTCTTGAGCTTGTCGACGAGCTCGCTCACGGCCTTGACCTTGATGCCGGCCTTGCGGGCGGGCGGGAGCTCGAAGCCCGTGTACTTGATCTTGAGCGCGGTGTCGCTCGCGAGGTCGGCGAGCTTCACCTCGGCGAGCGGCTTCTTCTTCGCCGCCATGATGGCCATGAGGGCCGCGAAGCGGACGCCGTCGGCGTACGCGTGCGTGGGCGGCGTGTGCTTGCCGCGCACGCTGTTGGGGGCCACGATGCGGAGGTCGACCGAGACGACGGCGGGGAGGGTGACGCGGACCTTGAGGGTGCCGCCGTCGACCTCGCGGCCGACGACGAGGCTCTTGTCGTCCTCGCTCTGGATGCTGCCGGCGAACGTCGCCTGCGGCCACCCGAGGTACTCGGCGAGGAGCTGGCCGACCTGGTTCGAGTCGCCGTCGACGGCCTGCTTGCCGAGGAGGACGAGGTCGGGCTTCTCCTTCTCGACGAGGGCCTTGAGCGCCCGGGCGACGAGGTCGCCGTCGAGGGCGTCGTCGGCGGCGTCGACGCGGATCGCGCGGTCGGCGCCGGTCGCGAGGGCCGCGCGCAGCGTGGTCTCCGTGTCCTTGGGGCCGAACGTGACCACCACGACCTCACCTTGGCGGGCCTTGGGGTTGGTCCCGTTCTCGGTGAGCCTCAGCGCGGTCTCCACCGCGTACTCGTCGAACGGGTTGGGCTTCCACTCGAGACCGGTCGTCTCGAGCTTGCCCCCGTTGACCTTCACCTTGTTGGCGTTGTCCGGATCGGCGACGCGCTTGAGCGGAACGAGGATTTTCACGCTGCCTCCTCACGAAAAGTGAATGGCGATTCAGTGGGGATGATTAGGAGTGCTCGGCCCCACTGTCAACGGAAGAACGCCGCGCGGCCGCGCACGCCGCGCCCGAGCTCGGCCGATCGGCGCGCCTCGCGGGCGCGGACCTGGCGCCGCCCCGCGCCGGACGTGCGCGCCGCGGCGGCGACGCGCAGCCGACGCGGGAGGCCTCGACGTACGACGAATCGGGTAGAGTTGCCGGATGCGCGTCACGTGCGACTACCTCGTCATCGGCAGCGGTGTGGCAGGGCTGAGCTTCGCGCTCGAGGCGTCGTCGAAGGGCGACGTCGTCGTCGTCACGAAGCGCGCTCGTGACGAGGCGAACACGAAATACGCACAGGGCGGCATCGCCGCCGTCCTCGACCCCGCCGACACCTTCGAGGCGCACGTCACGGACACCCTCGTCGCCGGCGCCGGGCTCTGCCACGACAACGCCGTCGAGCTCTGCGTCCGCGAGGGCCCGGGGGCGATCCGCTGGCTCCAGGAGATCGGAGCTCGCTTCGATCGCGCCGAGCACCCGAAGCCCGGCGGGCCCGAGCTCGATCTGCACCTCGAGGGCGGTCACAGCGCTCGCCGCGTCGCGCACACCGGTGACATGAGCGGGCGCGAGGTCGAGCGGGCGCTGCTCGAGGCGCTCGCGCGCTCGCCGCGGGTGCGCTTCCTCGAGGAGCACACCGCGATCGACCTCATCACCCTCGCGAAGTTCGGCGGACCGGAGATCTGCGCCGGCGCCTACGTGCTCGACGTCGCCGCGGGCAAGGTGGTGACCGTGCTCGCCCGCGAGACCGTGCTCGCGGCCGGGGGCGCGGGGAAGGTCTACCTCTACACGACCAACCCCGACGTCGCGACCGGCGACGGCATGGCGATGGCGTACCGGGCCGGCGCCGAGATGCGGAACATGGAGTTCTACCAGTTCCACCCGACGTGCCTCTTCGATCCCCAGGCCAAGAGCTTCCTCGTGAGCGAGGCGCTCCGGGGGGAGGGCGCGATCCTCCGGGGCGCCGACGGAGCCCCGTTCATGGCCCGCTACGACGCGCGGGCGGAGCTCGCGCCCCGCGACATCGTCGCCCGCGCCATCGACCACGAGATGAAGCGGACGGGCGCGGAGTACGTCCTCCTCGACATCACCCACAAGCCGAAGGTGTTCATCGAGGAGCGCTTCCCGGGGATCAACGCCGAGCTCCTGCGCTTCGGCCACGACATGGCGACCCATCCTATCCCGGTCGTGCCTGCGGCCCACTACGCCTGCGGGGGCGTCTCGACCGATCTCGACGGGCGCACGACGATCCCCGGGCTCTGGGCCATCGGCGAGGTGGCGTGCACCGGCCTCCACGGCGCCAACCGCCTCGCCTCGAACTCGCTCCTCGAGGGGCTCGTGTTCGGACGCCGAGCGGCGCGCGCCATCGCCAGCCACGACGCCGGCGCGGTGTGGCCCGACGTCCCCGACTGGGACGTGGGCGAGGCCGGCACCAGCGACGAGGCCGTCGTCATCACCCAGAACTGGGACGAGCTCCGGCGCTTGATGTGGAACTACGTCGGCATCGTGCGGTCGACGAAGCGCCTCCGGCGCGCGGCCCGCCGCATCGCGCTCCTCCAGGAGGAGATCGCCGAGTACTACTGGAACTACTTCGTCACCCGCGACCTCCTCGAGCTCCGGAACATCGCCACCGTCGCTCAGCTCATCGTCGAGTGCGCGGCCGCGCGGCGGGAGAGCCGGGGCCTCCACTTCACCATCGACCATCCCGACACGGATGCCAAGATGGCGCGCGACATGGTCGTCAAGCGCGGGGTCCCCGCCCACCTCGCCTGAGGCGCGCGCGGCGACCCTCAAGAGCTGCCCAAGAATGGGCAGCTCTTGCCTGTTCATCTCGGGGAGGCTCGCGCCTCCCCGCCCTGGAAAAGCGTGGTTTTCCAGGGTTCCCACCCCACCCGTGCGCGACTCCGTCGCGCCTGAAGAGGTCAACG
>JAEUKG010001121.1 GCA_016794325.1 Myxococcales bacterium
CCGGCGAGCTGCCGGAAGCCGTAACCGAGGTCGCCGCGCAGCGCGAACCGGCTCTTCGTGGCGTCGTCCTCCGGAGGGGCCTCCACCGGCGGCGGCGGGGGCGACGGCGTGGCCGCGCCGGCGGGGTCCAGGGGCGCGGAAGGAGGCGGCGGCGAGGGCGGCGGCGACGGCTCCGGCGGCGGCAGCGGAGGCAGCGCTCCGCTCGCCGCGGGCGTGGGCGGCGACGAGGGCGGCGGCGACGCGCTCGGCGGCGGCAGCGGAGGCGGCGCGCCCTGAGCGCGCGCGCCCGCGGCGCCGAGCGACGCCGCGACGAGCGCGAGGACCGCGACGCGGCGCGGGCTCACGGGCACACCCCCAAGAACGCGTCGCGGGTGCCGAGGAACTCCGGCGTGACCGACGCTTGCCGGGCGCGCTCGCACGGGCCCCCGGGCCGCGTCATCTGGGCGCACGCGGTGTCGCGGAGACAGATCGCGACGTCACCCCGGAGGTCGGGCTGGTGCTGCTGCGTGCCGCACCCGCCCTCGTCGTGATCGCAGTTGAGGCGCTCGACTTGGATGCCCGGGCAACACTCCACGAGGTGCGCAGCGGCCTCCTCGCACAGCAGCTCATCCGAGCGCAGGGCGGCGCACGCGTAGAGCCCCACCAGCGCGGCAAAGAGCAACAAGGACGGTAGCTTGCGCCGCATCGAGCTCCTCCAGCTTGCCAGCTCGGCGGCGGGCGCCCAAGGACAAAAGCAGCGCGTGGCCGTCTGCCTTCCGCGCTTGGAATGCCCCCACCGCCGTGCTACCAGGCAGAGATCGAGGCGGCGGCCCACGCGGAGAGCACCGATTCTTCCACAATGATTCCGATAGGTTCTGAGGCCCGCCCGTGAAATGCCCGTTCTGCTCCCACGCCGAGAGCAAGGTCACCGACTCGCGAGCCGGCGCCGCCGGGGACGTCATCCGCCGTCGCCGCGAGTGCGAGTCGTGCGGTCGGCGCTTCACCACCTACGAGCGCGTCGAGGACGTCCTTCCCGTCGTGGTGAAGAAGGACGGCCGCCGCGAGATGTTCGACCGCCAGAAGCTCGCCTCCGGCATCCGCCGCGCGTGCGAGAAGCGCAAGGTGCCGCTCGAGACCATCGAGGCGATGGTCGACGGCATCGAGCGCGAGATCATCGACAGCGGCGAGCGCGAGATCACCTCGCGGGCGGTGGGTGAGCGGGTGATGACCCGCCTGCGCGCGGTCGACGACATCGCCTACGTGCGCTTCGCGAGCGTGTACCGCTCGTTCCGCGATCTCGACGAGCTCCGCTCGGAGCTCGATCGCATCGCCGAGTCGAAGGAGCCGCGCGCCGCCGGCGACGCCGCGGCGCGGGAGCCCGCATGAGCGAGCTCGACGCGAAGCTGATGGCGAAGGCGCTCGAGGTCGGGCGCGCGGGCCAACCCTCACCGAACCCCCACGTCGGGGCCCTGGTCGCCAAAGACGGCAAGGTCGTCTCCACCGGGCACCACGACCGCGCCGGCGGCGATCACGCCGAGGTCGTCGCGCTCAAGGCCGCGGGCGCCGAGGCCGAGGGCGCGACCCTCTACGTCACCCTCGAGCCGTGCAACCACGTCGGCCGCACGCCCCCGTGCACCGACGCCATCCTCAAGGCGAAGATCGCCCGCGTCGTCATCGGCTGCGCCGACCCGAACCCCCACGTCGCCGGCGGAGGCGTGAAGAAGCTCCGCGACGCGGGCGTGGAGGTCGTCGTCGGCGTCGAGGAGGCGGCGGCGCAGTCGCTCATCCGCGCGTGGACCAAGTTCGTCACCGTGGGCGCGCCGTACGTGTCGCTCAAGCTCGCGCTCTCGCTCGACGGCCGCATCGCCACCCGCACCGGGGCCTCCAAGTGGGTCACGGGGGAGAACGCGCGGGCCAAGGTGCACGCGCTCCGCTCGGGCCACGACGCGGTCGCGGTCGGCATCGGCACCGCCCTCGCCGACGATCCCCGCCTCACCGTCCGCGACGTGACGGGCATCTCTCCGCTCCGCGTCGTCTTCGACACCCGCCTGCGCCTCCCGCTCGAGTCGCGCCTCGTGGCGACGGCGAGCAAGATCCCCGTGCTCGTCCTGTGCGGCGAGGACGCCCCGAAGTCGCAGGAGGACGCCCTCGGCGCCTTCGGGGTCCAGGTGCTCCGCGTCGATCGCTCGGCCGAGGGCCGCATCGACGTCGCGAGCGCGCTCGTCGCCCTCGCCGAGCGCGGCGTCGTGCGGCTCATGGTGGAGGGCGGCGCCGAGCTCGCGGGGAGCTTCCTCGCGACCCGCTACGCGGACGAGCTCCACGCCTTCCTCGCGCCGATCCTGCTCGGGCCCCGCGGGCGGCCCGGCGCCGTCGACTGGGCGGGCCCCGACTCGCCCCAAGAGGCGCCCCGGATCCTCGAGCCGACCTGGGAGCTCGTCGGCGAAGACGCCTACGTCCACGGGCGAATTCACTATCGAGATCAATGATTTGCGGCGCCACGCCGGCGCGGGCAGGTGGCGCCGATTCTGCCGACCTCGGCCCAGGCGGCGAGCGGTTCGCGCGCGCGCTCGCCTGGCGCGGAAAGAAGCATTAAGGTTACCGGAAAGCGCCATGATCCGGACGATCCTGCACTATCCCGACAAGCGTCTTCGTGAGACCGCGCAGAAGGTCACCGCCGTCACCGCGGAGGTGCAGGCGCTCATCGACGACATGGCCGAGACCATGTACGCCGCGCCGGGGGTCGGCCTCGCCGCGACGCA
>JAEUKG010001122.1 GCA_016794325.1 Myxococcales bacterium
TGGATCGCCCTCGGCAAGCGCGAGAGCGGGATCGTCATGCTCGCGATCCCGGCGACCCTCGCCCTCACCCTAACCGTCTTCTATCTCTACGGATACACCCTCAACCGCATCACCCTGTTCGCGCTCATCTTCTCGATCGGCATCCTGGTCGACGACGCGATCGTGGTGGTCGAGAACATCGCGCGGCACTACCGGCTGCCCGAGAACCGGGGGCGGGACCTCACCGAGATCGCCGTCGAGGCGGTCGACGAGGTCGGCAACCCCACGATCCTCGCCACGATGACGGTCATCGCCGCCATCCTCCCGATGGCGTTCGTGGGCGGCCTCATGGGCCCCTACATGCGGCCGATCCCGGTCGGCGCCTCGGCGGCGATGATCTTCTCGCTGCTCGTCGCGTTCGTGGTCACGCCGTGGGCGACCATCCGCATCCTGCCGCGCCTGCAAGGCGAGGAGCACGCCGAGGAGGGCCGCCTCACCAAGTTCTACCGGCACGTGATGGGCGCGCTCCTCCGGATCGCGAAGCTCCGGACCGCCTTCCTGGTCGGCGTCGTCGTGCTCCTCGTCGGCGCGGCGTCGCTCGTCGCGGTGAAGTGGGTCCGCGTGAAGATGCTCCCCTTCGACAACAAGAGCGAGTTCCAGATCGTCGTCGACATGCCCGAGGGCACCACCCTCGAGCAGACCGACCGCGTCACCCAGGCGATCGCCGACGTCGTCCGCGAGCAGCCGGAGGTCACGAGCTACCAGACGTACGTGGGCACCTCGGGCCCGTACAACTTCAACGGGCTCGTGCGGCACTACTTCCTGCGCGAGGGCTCGAACGTCGCCGACATCCAGGTGAACCTCGTCGAGAAGGGCGACCGCAAGGCGCAGAGCCACGCGATCGCCAAGCGCGTACGCGACGCGATCGCGCCGATCGCGGCCCGCCACGGCGCCCGGGTGAAGGTGGCCGAGGTCCCTCCCGGCCCGCCGGTGCTCGAGACGATGGTGGCCGAGGTGTACGGCCCGGACTACGCCCGCAGCGTCGCGATCGCCAAGGAGATCCGCGATCGGATGGAGAAGACGCCGGGCGTGGTGGACGTCGACTGGTACGTCGAGGACGACCAGCCCAAGTACCGCCTCGTGGTCGACGACGAGAAGGCGGCCCAGGGCGGGGTGAGCAAGGCCGACGTCGTCGAGGCGCTCCGGGTCGCGAGCGCGGGCCGCAGCGTCGGGCTCCTCCACGACGAGCGCGAGACGTCCGACGTGCCCATCGTCCTCCGGCTCGACCGCGCGGCGCGATCCGACCTCGAGCGCCTGCGCGGGGTGAAGGTCGCCGGCCGCGGGGGCAACCTCGTGAGCATCGGCGAGCTCGTCCGACCCGAGCTCGTCACCGCGGAGAAGAGCATCCACCACAAGAACCTCATGCCGGTCGTCTACGTCACCGCCGACGTGGCGGGCGCGATCGAGAGCCCGGTGTACGCGATCCTCGCGCTCGGCCCCGAGCTCGAGGCGATGAAGCTCCCCGAGGGCTACTCGCTCGAGCAGCACACCGCGTCGCAGCCCTTCCGCACCGACAAGCACGCCATGAAGTGGGACGGCGAGTGGCACATCACCTACGAGGTGTTCCGCGATCTCGGGATCGCGTTCGCGGCGGTGCTCGTCCTCATCTACGTCCTCAACGTGGCGTGGTTCCAGTCCTTCAAGACGCCGCTCGTCATCATGAGCGCGATCCCGTTCTCGCTCGTCGGCATCCTGCCGGCCCACGGCGCGATGAACGCGTTCTTCACCGCGACGTCGATGATCGGCTTCATCGCCGGCGCGGGCATCGTCGTCCGCAACTCGATCATCCTCGTCGACTTCATCGAGCAGCGGCTCGCCGAGGGCGCGCCGCTCGAGCAGGCGCTGATCGACGCCGGCGCCATTCGCTTCCGCCCGATGCTCCTCACCGCGGCTGCGGTGGTCGTCGGCGCGTTCGTGATCCTCTTCGACCCCATCTTCCAGGGGCTCGCGATCTCGCTGATGGCCGGGGAGATCGCGTCGCTCCTCCTGTCGCGCATGACGGTGCCGGTCGTGTACTACCTGATGAAGCGCCGCGAGCTCCGCCGGGCGGCCACCCTGCCGCCGGCGCCGCCGAGCCTCGTCGACGACGCGGAGCTCGCGCCCGCGGAGTGAGGCGTCACGAGCGCTGCGGCGCGATCCGGCATCGCCGCAGCGCCCATCGGCCGGGTTGCCCGCTGGAGATGGCGACGCGCAGCGCGCCGGTCTCGGCGGCGGCGAAGGCGAAGATCAGGCGGCTGCCGACCGCGGTGGTCGAGATCTGCTGGCGCCCGCCCACGTCGATGGCGAACGGCCCGTCCGAGACGTCGCAGTCGACGACGTAGGCCACGCCCGACCGCGCGTTGAACTGCAGCGCCGCGTTGCCGACGCTGGTGAAGAAGTGGACGCGCCGGAGCCGTACGGCGCGGTCGTCCCCCGAGCCGAAGAGCGGCGGTGGCTCGGTGCCGGCGGGCGTGCCCTCGAGCTGCGCGTCGGCGGTCCCGGCGGGGACGTCGACCCACACCCACGCCTTGCGGAGCTCGAGCCCCGCGACCCCCGCGCGAACGGGCGAGGCGACCGAGAGCTCGACGGCCGCGCTCAGGTCGACCTCGACGGGGCGAGTCGACCTCGTCACCTTCGCGAGCTCGGAGGCGAGCGTCTGCGCCGACGCCGGGGCCACGGCGGGGATCTTCACGTATTCGGGCGGGGCCGACGGCGCGGGCGTCGGCTTCACCGGGATGGGCGACGGCGCGTTCGTCGGAGCGGCGAACGCGGCCGTCGCGAACGACGCCGAGAGGAAGACACCCGCCGCGTACACCCGCGCGCTTCGAGAGAGGCTCATCGCGCGTTCGACGACCTTGCCCCGCGCCTTCTTCGACGCGGGGCGTGGGCATTTTTCTCGCGCGACGGCGACGGCGCTCGCGCGTCGGTGGCGATCAGGACGCCGCGGGGCAGATCTGCGCGGTGAACTCGCCCTTCAGCGTGAGCGGGTACGTGCTCCCGCCGCTCCCCGTCCCCTCGATGCGCACGCGCATCTTCGCGCCGTCGATGGAGACGACCGTGAGCTTCGCCTCCTTCTTCTCGAAGTAGACCGATCGCTGGAGGTGCTCCGGCTTCGCGCCCTGGCTCTCGACGAAGGAGATCTCGGCGGCGTGCAGGGCGAAGTCGCGACCCTTGTCGCCGGTCTTCACCGGCGCGCCCTCGTGAGCCATGTCCATCTGCACCGCCCAGTTGTTGCCTCCCACCGGAGGCCCGCCCACGCCGAGCTTCGCCCCGCACTGCGTCGGCTTCGCCTTGTCGTTGAAGAGGAGGAAGCTGTAGAAGCTCCCGCCTTGCGCCTTCTGCGGGGTCGCGTACGCCGCGCCCACCTTGAAGGTCACGTCTTCTTCGTTGTAGTGCACGTGCATCGAGCCGGCGTCGTCTTGGACCTTCTCGGTCTTGTCGGGCTTCGCCGTCGCCTCGGGCTTGTCTCCTTTGGCGTCGCGGCAACCCGCCGCGCCGAGCACCGCGGCGATCGCGAGGGCACATCCGAACCTGAATTGCATGGGGACCTTTCTCCTGGGTTCGCGGCCCCTTCTGCAGCCCACGTGCCACCGACGCGCGCCCGGAGTCCCTCGGGTTTCGCCTCGTCCGAGCGCCTTGCGGGCGGGCGCGGCGCGGGCGCGCCCGTCGAAGCCGCCGGTGGTAGCCTACGCGCGTGATCCCTCGCTCCGCCCTGCGCGCGGCGGTCGCCGCCGGCGCGATCGGGTGGGCCGCAGCGGCGCGCGCGGACGAGGAGCCGCCGCCGCGGAGGAGCGAGATCGCGGCGGTGCCGGTCGTCGCCGGGAGCAGCGACATCGGGCTGCAGCTCGGGGTCGTCGGATCGCTCACGCGCTTCGAGGACGACCTCCGCCCCTTCGCCTGGAGGCTCGACGGCGTCCTTTCGTCCAGTGGAAAATATGACGACGCAGGCTTTCGTCTGGTGCAACACTCCTACCTGGTGCGGTTCGACGCTCCCGCGCTCCTCGGAGGCCGCCTGCGCCTCGACGTCCGCGCGAGCGCGCGGCGCACCATCAACAGCGGCTACTTCGGGCTCGGCAACGCCGCGCCCGCTCCCCCGAGCGACGACCCGCGCCGCTACCAGTACGTGCACCAGGAGGGGCGCGTGCACACCATCGGTCGCGTCAAGATCACCGCTCCGCTCGACGGCGCGTTCGCGGCGGACCTCCGCTACGTCGCGCCCGAGCTCCTCGCGGGCTCCAAGGCGGCCGACGACGCCCCGCTGCTCCGCGGTGTGCGACCGCTCGGGCTCGCCGCCGTCGCGGGCGGCGTGATGATCGACACCCGCGACGAGGAGTTCGTCACCACCCGCGGCGTCTTCCACCAGGCGGGCGCGCGGGTGAACGTCGACACCGACGGTGTCTGGTCGGGCGAGGTCTCCGCGTCGCTCGCCCACTACGCGCGCCTCGTCGGTCCGCTCGTCTTCGCCTCCCGCGTGCTCACGTCCATGCAGCTCGGCGAGCCGGCGTTCTACACGATGCAGGAGGCGGGCGTGTTCGATCCTCGCTGGAGCTTCGGCGGCGACAACGGCGTGCGCGGCGTGCCCCGCGGGCGGTACACGGGCAAGATCAAGGTCATCGCGAACCACGAGCTGCGCCTGCCCCTGCCCCGCTTCCGCCTGCTCGGCCAGCGCATCCGCCCCGGGCTCACCGCCCTCTTCGACGTCGGCCGTCTCTGGGCCGACTACCGCCTCGACCCGACGCGCGACGGGACGTCGATCGGGCTGAAATACGGGGTCGGCGGGGGCGTCTTCGGCCAGTGGGGCGAGGCGGCGATCGTGCGCGCCGACGTCGCGTGGTCGCCCGACTCGATCGCGGCGGGCTTGCCGATCGGCTTCTACGTGACGACGGGGCTCACGTTCTGATGCCGGTCCGACGCTCGGAGCGCGACGCGCCCCTCAAGAGCTGCCCAAGAATGGGCAGCTCTTGCCTGTTCATCTCGGGGAGGCTCGCGCCTCCCCGCCCTGGAAAAGCGTGGTTTTCCAGGGTTCCCACCCCACCCGTGCGCGACTCCGTCGCGCCTGAAGAGGTCAACG
>JAEUKG010001157.1 GCA_016794325.1 Myxococcales bacterium
CGCGACGATCGCGCCCGGTCCGCCGAGGGTCGAGGCGACGGGCGGCGTGGTGGCGGCGGGGATCGAGTCGGACGCGGTCGACTCCGGCGAGGCGGCCGCCGTTCGGCCTTGCCGCACGATCACCGCGGCCACGATCATCGCGACGGCGAGCGCCCCCGCGCCCGCGATCATCAGGCCGAGGTGCGATCGGCGCTCGGTCGCCGGGAGGTCGCTGTGGCGCCCGGTCGCGACCGAGATGCTCGACGGCTGCGTGACCGGCGGCGTCGGCTCGACGTGGACGAGGTTGCGCGGCACGGGCATCGGGCTCGTGCTCTCGCTGATCACCATCTGGTGGGCCGACATCGGGCCTCCCCACTGGCCCTGGTTGCTCGGCAGCGGCAACGTGCGCTTCGGGTCGATCCCGCCGCTCGGCGGCGGCGTGGGCACCGACACGCTCGGCGCGCTCGCAGCGCTCGCCGCGCTCGCGGGCCCCGACGCCGGGCTCGACGTCGGCGCGGGCGGGGCCTGGATCTCCTTCATCAACGCCGGCAGATCGAAGTCCTGCGACCGGCTCTCGATCTCGGCGATGCGCGCCGCGCGCGTCGACAGGACCTCGCGCGCGGTCGTCTCGACCCACTCGCCGATGACGGACGCGGTCGCGGGGTGACACACGTTCTCGAGGGCGAGCGCCATCTCGCGCGCGGTCGCGTAGCGGAGGTCGGGCTTCGGGGCCAGCGCCTTGAGGACGATCGCGTCGATGGCCTCGAGGAGGCGCATCTGCGCGTCGGTCAGCGTCGACGAGTGCGTGGCGATGACGCGGCTCGGCGGCGTGACCTTGCCCTCGAGGATGCGCGTGACGATGACGCCCTCGTTGTCGCCCTGGAAGAGCCGCTGCCCGGTGAGCATCTCCCAGAGGAGGACGCCGGTCGCGTAGATGTCCGTCGTCCGAGTGAGGGTCGCCCCCCGGAGCTGCTCCGGCGGCATGTACGCGAGCTTGCCCTTGATCTGCCCGTCGCGCGTCGTCTGCGAGCGGCCGGCCGCCTTGGCCACGCCGAAGTCGAGGATCTTGGGTACGCCGTCGACGCCGACGAGCACGTTCTGCGGCGAGACGTCGCGGTGGACGATGCCGAGGGGCATCCCGCGCTCGTCGCGCGCCTCGTGCGCGGCGTGGAGGCCGTGCAACGCGCCGGACACGATGGCGCTGATGATGCGGAGGTTCGCGCGCTCCTTGCCGCGCGTCAGGCGCGCGAGCGACTCGCCCTGGACGTAGTCCATGACGAGGAAGAGCTCGCCGCCGGTCGCCACGACGTCCAGCGTCGGCACCACGTTCGGGTGCCGAATGCGGGCCGCGAGCCGCGCCTCGTCCAGGAACATGGACACGAACTCTGGATCCTGGGCGAACTGGGCGTGCAGCCGCTTGATCGCCACAGTGCGCGAGAAGCCCACCGGCCCGAGCAGACGCCCGAAATGCACGGTGGCCATGCCTCCAGACGCGATCGCGCCATAGAGGGCATAGCGCCCGACGATGCGGACGCTCTCCTTCCCGCTCTCCACACACAAAACGTACCCCAAGCGAAAAAGGCGAGCGGACATTTCTGCCAGCTCGCCTCGCGCGGAGACCTACACCGGTGAGGCCGCTCCCACCTACGACGAGGATGGGAGCCGCGCGCTCACCTGAGCAAACGTGGAGCTCAGACCTTCTCGGCCGCCGCCTGGAGCGCCTGCTGCTGCTGCTGCAGCATCTGGGCGATGGCGCGCGAGCGCTCGATCGCGAACTGCTTCACCTCTTGGTTGGGCGACGTCGCGAGCTTGTTCAGGAGCTGGGTGATCTTCTGCAGGTCGCGCGACTGGAAGAGCGCCTCGAAGTAGTTGTGGGCGATGCGCACGTCGCGGAGCATGAGCGGCTCGTGCGGCGCGAGGAGCTTGATCACGTCGTCGAGCTTGCCGGCCTGACCGTAGAGCGCCGAGAGGCAGAGGAGCGCGAGGGGGTCGCCGGGGGCGCGGTCGACGCCCTTCTTGGCGAAGCCGATGGCCTTGTCGCGCGTGGCCTCTTCGCCCGCGAAGTAGCCCTGGAGCGCGACGTATGGGGCGGCGGTCTTCGCGTTCACGGGGGCCTGCGCGAGGTCTTCGATCTCCTTGATCGCCTTCTCGTCGTCGCTCGTGGTCTTGAGGAGGTTGAAGAGGTACGCCCAGCCGTCGACCGCGTTCGGCGCGATCGAGATCGCGCGCTCCGCGTGCTCGCGCTCCGCCTTCTCGTCCTTCTTCGCGTGCGCGACCTTGGCGAGGTGGAGGGCGGGGTAGGGGTTGTCCTTCATCAGGTTCTGCGCGCCCTTGAGCGTCATCTCGGCCTTCTCGAGCTTGTCCTGCGCGAGCTGCACGACGCCGAGCGCGAGCCAGTCTTCGCCGTCGCCGCCCTTGGCGACGATCTTGGCGAGCACCTGCTCCGCCTTCGCGTGGCGCTCGTACTTCATGAGCTCCTGCGCGTAGATGCGGCCGCGCATGAGATCGTCGGGGTTCTCCTGCCAGTGCTTCTCGAGGCCGCCGAGCAGGTCCTCGAGGCCGATGGCGATCGGCCGCCCCTGGTCGTCTTGCACCTGGACCGCGGGCCCGTTGAAGCCGAGGAGCTTCCAGACCTCTTCCATCTTCAGCGCGACCGGCCCGTTCACGACCTCCTTCTCGAGCGGCGCGCCGTTGGCGCCGAGCGGGATCAGCACCATCGCGTTGCTCGGCACCCCGTTCGGGAACGCGGTGATGGGGGCGAGGATGGCCGCGCCACCTTGGAGAGACACGGCGCCTTCGTTCTTCTGCTCGGGGGAGTTCTGGGTCATGGCGGCGTCGTACCTACCACGGAGGAAATGCGGCGCCTAGGGTGCCTGCCCCCCGTTTGGGCGACGTTCGGGGCCGTTGCGCGGCCGGGCGTGCGGTGGGACGCTGAGCCTTGGTGCCCCTGCCGGGGGCACGAGGAGATCCATGCGCAATCGGGTCGTTGCGTCCGCCGTCGTGTCGCTCTCGTGTCTCGTGCTCACGGGTTGCCCGACGGGCAACGAGGACGACCCTGGCTCGAGCGGCGATCCGGGCTCGAGCTCGTCGAGCTCGGGCGGCGCCGTCGAGCCTCCCCAGACGCCGGCTCCGACCGACGAGGGGTGCGGCGGCACGCAGAACCCGCCCTGCGCCAACGGCAAGAAGTGCAAGGTCAGCAAGGACTGCCAGAGCGGCGCCTGCAAGGACGGCGTGTGCGTCGTCGCGACGGGAAGCGACGGCATCCAGAACGGGACCGAGAGCGACGTGGACTGCGGCGGCGCCGCGCCCACCAACGCCCCCAAGTGCGCCGACGGGACGAAGTGCGGCGCCGGCGATGACTGCGTGAGCCTGTCGTGCAAGGGCGGCGTGTGCGCGGCGCCGACGAGCGACGACGGGGTGAAGAACGGGACGGAGACGGACGTGGACTGCGGCGGCTCGGCGGCGGCGCCGAAGTGCCTCGACGGGAAGAAGTGCGCCGCCGCCGGCGACTGCGCGAGCGGCGTGTGCACCGGCGGCACCTGCCAAGCGCCCACCAAGACCGACGGGGTGAAGAACGGGACGGAGACGGACGTGGACTGCGGCGGCGGGGCCCCGACCAACGCCCCCAAGTGCGCGGCCGGCAAAACGTGCAAAGTGCACGCAGACTGCGGCTCCGACGGCTGCGGCGACGACGGCAAGTGCGCGACGACCCGGAGCTGCGCCCAGCAGAACGGCGGACGGACGTGCGGCGCGGGTCAGAACGAGGACTGCTGCACCTCGATCACCGTCCCTGCGGGCACCCCCTACAAGCTCGACAAGTTCTCGATCACGTCGGGGCGCATGCGCCAGTTCGTGACGCGCACCAACGGCAACATGCGCGCCTTCATCCAGGCCAACCGGCCCGCGGGCTGGAACGCCTCCTGGGATGCGTACCTCCCGAACCGCATCGGCGATCAGAACGACGCCGCGGAGTACGACACCGTGGTCTCCGAGCTCGGCCCCGTGATCCACGGCACGCCCGGCGGCGCCAACATGGGCTGCTACATCTCCAACGTCGACTACGGCGCGCGCACCTATTGGCTGCCGCCGGCGGTGAACGCGGCGTTCTGCGAGCCGGGGAAGACGTGCGCCCAGAAGTACGATCAGGCGACGCTCGACAAGAAGCTCCTGAACTGCGTGCCGTTCGCGGTCCTCGCCGCGTTCTGCCACTGGGACGGCGGGCGGCTCGCGAGCATCACCGAGCTCGACACCGCGTGGAACGGCGTGGGCACGACCCGGACCTATCCGTGGGGGAATACTCCGGCGCCGACCGGCTACAACAACGCCTACCCCGACAAAGGCACGGCCGGCACGAGCTACCAGAGCCCGGTGCCTCCGGCCGACCCCAACCGCGCCAACTACTTCTACAACTTCTGGAGCCCGGCGGCGGTCTCGGGCCTCGATCAGAGCATCTACGTCGCCATCCCCGGGAGCTTCCCGACCGGCGCAGGCCCGTACGGTCACATGGACCTCGCGGGCGGCGTCTTCAACATGACGACGCCCGCCAACTTCGCCGGCCAAGGCAGCGCGGTGCGCTGGTCGCGCAACGGCTCCTGGCAAGGACACGGGATCCCCTACGGGGCGCTCTCGCCGCCGATCACCAACAAATACTGGGCCACCGGCGGCCGCTGCTCTCGCCCTTGATCGGCGAAACCACGAGCTTTTTCGCGGCGGAGCCCTCGGTCACCGCGCGCCGCGCGCGCGCCGAGCGCGACCGTATTTCGACCGAGCTTGGCGCTCGCCGATTTTGGCCGCGCTGCTGCTAGCATTCCTTCATGTCGATCGCTTCGTACCTCCTGGCGATCTTGGGGCTCGCCGTCCTCATGATCGTGCACGAGGGAGGCCACTACCTTGCGGCGCGCAAGTTCGGGATGCGCGTCACCAAGTTCTCGATCGGCTTCGGGCCGACGCTCTTCAAGCACCGCCCCAAGGACAGCCCGACGACCTTCCAGATCGCGGTCATCCCGTTCCTCGCCTACGTGCAGATCGCGGGGATGAACCCGTTCGAGGAGCACGACCCGAACGACAAGGCGAGCTACGCGAACGCCTCGCTCCTGGCCCGCGTCGCGACCATCGCCGCCGGGCCGATCGCCAACTACCTGTTCGCCTCCATCTTCATGTTCCTGGGCTTCATGCTCGGGGGCAACACGGTCCAGGACGAGATGCGGGTGCGGGTGAGCCCCGACGGGCCCGCCGCCCACGCGGGCATCCTCGACGGCGACAACGTCATCGCGGTCAACGGCTCCAAGGTCGCCGACTGGGACGCGCTGAAGCGAGCGATCGGCGCTCACCCCGGCGAGCCCGTCGACGTCGAGGTCGAGCGCGCGAGCGAGCACCTCCACATCAAGGTCACGCCCGTCGGCGAAGGGGAGAACAAGGGCAAGATCCTCATCATCCCCAAATACAAGGTGGTGAAGGTCGGGGTCGGCGAGGCCGCGCTCCTCAGCGTGAAGGAGCCTCCCCGCGTCGTCATCGGGCTCATCCAGGGCCTCGTCCGCATCGTGACCGGCAAAGACAAACCGGAGCTCTCGGGCCCCGTCGGCATCACGAAGGAGGTCGCGGCCGCGGTGCGCAGCGGCGCGGGCGACGCGTTCAAGCTGCTCGGCATGATCAGCGCCTACCTCGGCGGCTTCAACCTCCTGCCGTTCCCGGCGCTCGACGGAGGGCGCCTCCTCTTCCTCGGCTTCGAGGCGGCGTCGCGCCGCAAGGCCGACGCGAAGGTGGAGGCGAAGGTGCACGCGGTGGGGCTCCTCATGTTCCTCACCCTCATCGCGTTCGTGACCTACACCGAGATCATCCCGAAGCGCGACGCGGCGTCGCCCGTCAATTCTGCGGCGTCAGCACAGTCATCTCCGGCGACCTCGCGATGAAGACGACGCCGTCGAGCTGACGGCGGGGGACGGCGCGCTCCGACTTCGGGTGGCCGATGGGCTGCGCAGCGTTCGCGTCGGCGACGGAGGGGTCGAGCCGCGCGAGATCCAGCACGAGGCCGGGGCGGCGCAGCGTGTTCAGCTTCGCCTCGAAGGAGTCGGCCCCGGCGACGCTGCTCGAGCCCGCCTCGCCCGGCTCCCGGGTGCCGACGTCGTAGCCGAGCACGCCGACCGCCTTGTAGCCGGAGCCGAGGTCCTTGCGGAGCATGGTGCCGAGCGTGGTGCGGGCCCAGCGCGGCGCCTCGATCTCGGCGTGTGCGGCGGACACGGTGTAGCCGTGGGCCCAGAGGATGGTGCGCTTGTTCGGCGCCCGCCACCCTCGGTAGTGCTTGAACAGCTCGTAGATGCCCCCCTCGCGGACGTCCCACGACTCGGTCTCGCGCTTCTCGTTCCACAGCTTGACCGACCGCTGCCACTCCTCGAGCGCGTAGACCGCGGTGCAGGCGCGGTGGTAGCGCTCCTGCCCGAAGCGCTTGGTGAGGTCGGCCTCGCGGCTCGTGAGCGCGGCGTGCACCGAGGCGAGCCCGCCCTGGCACCGCGTGTAGTCGGCCTCGCTGAGCGTCGCGTCCGCGGGCGCGGGGCAGGCGCCGCCGGCGGCGGCACCCATGAACGACGGCTCGCCGAGCTGAGCCTCGGTCATGAACTCGCGGAGGACCCGCGCCTCGTAGTCGGTGTCGTCTTGCACGAGGCCGAAGACGTCCACCTTGTCCGCCGGGTGAGCTCGGTTGTACTCGCAGAGCCACTTCGTGAGGTCGCGCATCTCGGTCGAGTGGAAGTGGTCGTCGAGGGCGAGGGTCGCGCCCTCCGCCGTGCCCCGGCACGAAACGACGTAGGGCCGCACCGTGTCTTCGACCTGACCGAACGAGGACTCGAACGCGATCGCGCGGAAGCCCCTCTTCTCGACGAGATACCGGACGATCTGCGCCTTCGACTTGGTGATGGCGCCCGAGCGGAACGTCGCCTCGCCGAGGCCCACCACCTGCGCGTTGCCGACGATGGCCCCGACGTTGGCGAGCTCCGCCTCGCCCGCGCCGTCGGGGGCGAGCGTCGCTGCACCCTTCGGCAGAGGCGGCGGCGGCGGCTCCCCCGCCACGTCGTACGAGCAGGCGGCGAGCGCGAGCAGCGATAGCGTGGACCAAGCGCGCGGCATGTCAGGGCTCCCCCGCCCGGCATGGAGCAAGGCGGGTGCCAGACGCCCGCGCCGCACCCGCCGCCGAATGCGTGCAATTTGCAAGGGTGATCGGCGGCGCCCGCCTCGGCCTCACGTCGCCCCACACGTCGCATGGAGGCACGAAGGTCCATCGACGGCGATGTGCGCTTTCCACCGCGTTTCTGCGGTGTTGGCGGGCGTCGTGGGCGCCGGGGCGCGGAGTCCCCCAAACGGACGACCTTGGATGCGGGGCGCGCGCTTTTCCCGTAGAATCATCCCCGTGAAGCGCTTCCTCTTTCTCGCGGCTGGCACCGCGCTCGGGACCCTTGCTTTGACCGCGTGCGGAGCCATCCTCGGCTCCTTCGAGGTCGACCCCAACTCCGACGGCGGCGCGTCGTCGACGAGCAGCGGGAGCTCGAGCGGCGGCAGCTCGAGCGGCGGCAGCTCGAGCGGCGGCAGCTCGAGCGGCGACGCCGCCATCGACGCCCCGAAGTGCACCGCGCCCCTCGTGGCCTGCGGCGCCGCGTGCGTCGACCTCGACAAGGACGACAAGAACTGCGGCAAGTGCGGGCGCGTCTGCGGCGCTCGGTGCTCGAAGGGTGTCTGCGATCCGAGCAAGGTGATCAGCGGAACCGACACCATCAACGGCATCGCGCCCACCGGGCCGCAGGTCTTCTTCACCGCGGGCTCGCGCGTGCTCGCCTGCCCGGCCGCGGGGTGCCCGGCGACCCCGCAGCAGCTCGTCACGATGAGCTACCCGGCCAACGGGATCGTCACCACGGCGGGCACGGTGGTCTTCCAGTCCGCGCCCACCCAGGCCACGGAGCGTCCGGCGGTGTTCGCGTGCCCCCTCACGGGGTGCGTGGGGGTGCCGACCTTCTTCGTGCAGGACGGCCTCAACGGCTTCAAGGACCCGACGCCGGTCAGGTCGGGCAACCGCGTCGCCTGGAACGGCGGCGGCATCGGCATGGGCTCGGCCGACTGCTCGGCTGGCGTCTGCAACGCGCCAACCAACGTCGGGTTCAAGGCGCGGACGACCGCCGTCGACTCGACGCACATCTACTACGTCGAGAACCTCGCCCCGAACGCGGCCATCAAGCGCTGCAAGCACGGGATCAACCCGTGCGTCGCCGACACGGTGATGAGCGGCGCGTTCGAGTCCGTCGACGTGATGACGATCGACGGCACGACGCTTTACTACGTGCTCCCGGGCCGCGTCGGCTTCAACGAGGCCAAGCTCTTCTCCTGCGGAGTGAACAACTGCGCGGGCACCCTGAAGCAGCTCGCCAACGGCCTCGAGATCCCCACCGAGTTGGTCGCCGATCCGAGCGGAATCTACTGGATCACGAAGAACGATCAGACCCCGGCCAGCTTCGAGATCCAGGCGTGCGCGCCGGGCTGCGTCGGCGGCCCGCGGTCCGTGGTCAAGCCGAGCACGGCGAAGGCCTTGGCGACCGACGCCGACTTCCTCTACTACGGCGAAGGCTCCGTCCTCTGGCGGATCCAGAAGTAGGCGGCGCTCAGCCCGCGCCCATCTTCTTCGCCATCTGCTCGCCGAGGGCGGCGGCGCGCGCCGTCGCCGCCTCGACGGCGTCGATGAGCGTCTTGCGGAGCGCTCCCGACTCGAGGGTGTGGAGGCCGGCGATCGCAGTGCCGCCCGGGCTCGTCACCATGTCCTTGAGGCGGCCGGGGTGCTCGCCGGTCTCGAGGAGGAGCTTCGCGGATCCGAAGACGGTCTGGGCGGCGAGGAGGAGGGCGGTGTCGCGGTGCAGGCCGACCTTCACGCCCCCGTCGGCGAGCGCCTCGATGATCAGCATCACGTAGGCGGGCCCGCTGCCCGAGAGCCCCGTCACCGCGTCGAGCAGCGACTCGTCGAGCGTGACCACGCGCCCGACCGCGGCGAAGAGCGCCTCCGCGGTCTCCATGTCCTCCGCGGTGGCGAGGGCGCCCGCGGAGATCGCGGTCGCGCCCGCGAGGGCGGTCGCGGGCGTGTTGGGCATCGAGCGGACCACGCGCGCGCCCGGCAGGCGCGCCTCGAGGGCCGACAGCGGCACGCCCGCGGCGACCGACACCACGAGCTTGTCGGCGGTGACGTCGCCGCGGATCGCGTCGAGCACCTTGTCGACGACCTGCGGCTTCACCGACAACACGAGCACGTCGCACGCGCGGACGAGCTCGTGGTTGTCTTGGGTGACGTGGATGCCGTGGGTCCCCTTCAGGTGCGCGAGGCGCTCCGCCTTGACGTCGCTCGCCCAGATCCGCTCGGGCGCGGTCGTCCCCGAGACGATGAGGCCTTTGACCAGGGCTGCGGCCATGTTGCCCGCGCCCAAGAACCCGAGGATCTTCGATTGCACGCCGCGAGACTGCCCGAAAGCGGCGCCGACGGAAAGCCCGACGATCAGCGCGTGAGCGTGAGCCGGTACGACTGCGTGGCCGCGCCCGGCGACCACACCGCGGCGACGTAGCTGCCGCCGCTCGTCGACGTGTAGGCCACGCGCGTCGGGGTGTTGTTGGTCATGCGCGAGTACGAGCCGCCCGAGGCCTTCCAGACCGCGACCTGGGCGTCGCCGGAGGGCGACACCGACACGTCGTAGCGACCGCCCGCGGGCACGGTGAAGGTGAAGTAGTCGACGTCGCTCGCGGTCGCGAGCGCGCCGCAGGCGGCCGTGCCGAGCGCCTTCGCGGTCGCGACGCCGTCGTTGGGCTCGACCTCGGCGGCGCCGCTGCACGACGGCGGCGGCGGGGGCGGCGGAGGCGGCGGGGGAGGCGCGGCGCCGCCGGCGCCGCCGTGGGCCGCGATCTCGGTCGCGATCCAGGAGCCGACGAGGTCGACGCGCGCGAGCACCTGCGTCCCCTGTCCGCCGCCGGAGTTCACCGCGACGATCGTCCCGTCGGCGAGCTCGACGGGGCCGCCGGAGTCGCCCGACTCGATGATCTCGGTCGAGTAGTAGTCGAACGGGTAGCCGATGTTCGCTCCGTCCTTGAGCGACACCTTCTGACCCTCGAAGAGCTCGCTGAAGCTCGCGCGGCCCGATCCGATGCGGCCGATGTTGATCGCCTGCGTCCCCACCGGCTGCTTCGTGGTCCCGAGCTTCGGGTAGCTCGAGAGGTTGATGGGGGTCGACAAGAACACGAGCCCGATGTCGTGCTTGGTGGGGTCGACGGTGTCGCCCGTGTTCTTCCAGTCGTACACCGCCGACGCCGTCGCCGAGGCGCGCTGGCCGCCGGCGTAGGGGGTCGTGACGCGCCAGCCGTTCATCCCGTCGACGCAGTGCCCCGCGGTGAGCACGACCTTCGGGGCGATCACGGCGCCGGAGCAGATGGCGACCTGGCGGCCGTTCTGCAGCATGTCGACGAGCGCGGCCTCGGCGTGGCTCCGGGCCGGGGTGCCGGCGACGATGGGCGCCGAGGTTTGCTCGGCCACCTGCTCTTCGGCGTCGGTGGCGGTCGGCGCGAGGCAAGCGGCGAGGGTGAGCGGCAACGAGGTCACGAGCGCGCGCAGCAGGATCTTGGGCATGGCGATCTCCGAAGGGGGGCCGCGCGCGGGCACACGATCACCCCTCGGCGCGCCATCGCGGCGCGCCGCTCCCGGAGGTCGTACGTGTCCGTGCGCGACGCGAGGTCACGCGGTTTCACCCAGGCCGTGTTTTTCCAGCGTCGAGTCGTCCCCCCGGACGACGTGCCTCGTCAGAGGCGGCTACCTTGGGCGCGCACATCATCGCGCTCGCGCGCGGCCGATGGAAGCCCCAGGTGGTTCATCGCGCTTTGCTCGACGGGAAACCCACCTCGGGCGACGCGTGTAGGTTGCAACCACACCGCCGTCGCGTGCGCGTGCGCGTTTTCCGCCTCGCTTGTCGATCTCGTCGCACGCCATCCGACCCCACCCCCCATGACCCGATGAGGACAGTCGGCAGCGGGTGCGATCAGGGCGTTCCCATCGGGAAGGCCGCGGGCGCCATCACGTCCGCGATCCAGTCGTCGACCTGGGCGCGCACCTTGAGCCCGTCCTCGCCGAGATCTTGCGCGACGCGATCGTGGCGCGCGCGGAGGAGGGCGCGGCGCGAGATCGACGGGTCTTCGATGAGCCCGGCGGCCCAAGCGAGCCCGAGCACCGCGACCTTGTCGTCGCTGCCGAGGTCCTTGTACCGCTTGGCGAGCTGCACCGGCGCGCCGTGCCCGATCTGCGCGAGCGCCTCGTCGCGGTAGCGGCGCGGGAGCATGAGCTGGCCGGCCTTGGCCGCGATCGTGACGCCGTTGCCGGGCACGCGATCCATGAGCACGTAGCGGATCGCGTCGACGGCCGCGAGCCCCGCCATCCGCCGCGAGTCGACGCGCGCGATGGAGTCGGCGCGCAGCGCCTCGACCTCTTGCGGCTGCACCAGCACCTTCTGGGCGACGGTGCGGATGATCTGCTCCTCGCGCGGGTCGATCTGATCCCACGCGGCGGCGAGCCAAGCGCCGCGGACGATGGCCTTCGCGACCGCCGGCTCGATCTCGCCGTACACGTCCAGCTGCTCGACCGCGACCGGCGCCTCGCCGTAGAGCGGGTTCGAGTCCTCGGGCGGCAACCCGAGCGACCCGATGAGCCCCGCCACCGTCCGCGCCTCCTCGGCGTCGAGCGCGCCGTCGGCCGCGAAGGTCGAGCGGAGAACCCGCACCGCGAGCGTCCCGAGGCGCTTCACCCGCTGCACCTCCTTGTCGCTCGGCTTGTTCGAGAAGAAGGACCGCAGGCCCTTCGCGCCGCCCTCGAGCGTCACCTTCTCGCGCAGGACCTCGCCCATCGGCATCCACAGCGGGGCCGCGATGGGCGCGACCACGCGCGTCATCTCGACGATCCAGTGGTCGAACTGGTTCATCATCGAGTTGAGCGCGTGGCCCGCGAGGATCGCGGAGTACGCCTCGCCGCGGCGCTTGCCGACGGGATCGAGCGCGGTCGGTCCGCCGCCGGCGGCGAGGGTGAAGATGGCGTCCTCCGCCAGGGCCGTGAGCACGCGGCTCAGCGCGAGGGTCTTGGCGTCGTGGGCTTGGGGGGCGGCGTAGGCGTCGGTGGTCATCGCGCTCCGAAGGTACCCGAAGCTCGCCCCGACCACAAAGTTGGCCACTCCCCCGCGGGCGTGCGAGGGGTCGGGTATGTCACCCGCCCGCCTGCCGTTCGGCGCCGCCGCAGCCGTCGCGGTCACCGCGCTCGTCCTCGCCTGTGCCCAGCCCAACGACGGCCTCGGGGTCGGCGCCGACGGCGGGGCCACGTCCCCCTCCGACGCGGGCGGCGACGCTCCGAAGGTCACCGGGACGCAGTGCGGGCAGCTCCCCGACGGGCAGCTCTGCCGCACGACCACCTGGTGCCCCACGGTGAAGGTCGACCCCTCGCGCTTCCCCAACTGCGGCTTCCGCATCCGCGGGAGCGCGGTGGACCTCCAGTGCGTCTGCAACGGCGAGTGGCTCTGCCCGATGGGCACGCCCTCGACCTGCGCCCAGGCGGCGCAGCTCGTCTCGAGCCAGAACGAGCTCATCGTGTGCGCGCAGATCTCCGAGGATCGCTGCGCGTCGCTCCGCACCACCGCCGGCAGCACCTCGAGCAGCGGCGGCGGCACACCCGACTGCGACAAGATGTGCCTGTCGACGTGCGACCCCGGCGACAGCGGCTGCCGCAAGCTCTGCGGCTGCTGAGCGACCGACCACCACCGGGCCGCGAGCTCCGCACGCCCGCGCGGCGCGCGAGAGCGCGGGGGGGCGCCGAGCGTCGTCGGGGGCCGAGCGACTATCCTTCTCGAGATAGTAGCCACGCGATCGCGAACGCCGCTGCGACCGCGCCCGCGGCGACCACCCGCTGCTTGCCCTCGCTCGGGACCTTGCCGGCGTTGTGGCGGGCGACGGCCAGCGGCGAGAGCAGGGCGTCGCCGGCGACCAGGATCGCCGACGCCACGAACGCCCACGGCGCGCGCCCGGCGATGGTCGCGATCATCCCTCCGAGGATACCCGCGAGGACGATGGCCGCCGCCGCGCCGTGGTGGGCGTAGAAGTGGCCGGAGCCGATCGGGAGGAGGAGCGCGAGCGCGAACGCGGCCCGGCGGGTCCTCTTCTTCGGCCCTCGGTCGTCGCCCTCGCCCTCCTGCTCCACCACCTTCGAGGAGTCCTCGGAGGCGCCGCGGTAGGGGTGCGCGTCGCGCCGCTCGCTCCGCAGTGCGGCGAGCGCCTCCGTCGCCTCCTCGACGTCGGCCTCGCGCACCGCGATGCGGATGTCGACGATGGTCTGGAAGCGGTTGAGGACGGCGACCTGCGGCGCGTTGCCGAGCTGCCGGAGCGTGATGCCGTGCGTCTTCAGGAAATCGCACGTCATCTCGGCCTCGACCGGATCGTCGAAGCTCGCGATCGTCACCCAGTCGTCGCCCTCGTGCTCTCCCTCGCTCACCCAGGGATCATAGGCCGTGGATCCCTCGAGCGCGAGCCGCGCGGCGCGGCGCTCGTCAGACGAGGGCGGCGCGGGCGTTCTTCGCGGCCTCGTCGCGCTCTTTGAGCGACTCGAGGATGATCACGGCCGTCTCCTCGATCGCGCGCCCCGTCACGTCGATGACCGGCCAGTGCGGGTGCCGGGCGAAGATCTTCCCCGCGTAGTCGATCTCCTCCTTGACCTGCTCCTTGAGCCCGTAGGCGGCGTCCACGCTCATCCCGAGCTGCTTCAGGCGCGCCTTGCGGATCTCGACGAGCGGCTCGAGCCCGATCGTGAGGCCGACCACGCGGTCCTGCGAGGCCTCCTCGAGCTCGGGCGGCGGCTCCACGCCGAGGACGATGGGGAGGTTCGCGACCTTGAGGCCGCGCTGCGCGAGGAGCGTCGACAGCGGCGTCTTGGACGTGCGGCTCACGCCGACGAGCACGAGATCGGCCTTCTTGAAGTTCCGGGGCTCCTTGCCGTCGTCGCTCTTCACGGTGAACTCGACCGCCTCGATGCGGCGGAAGTATTCGTCCGACAGCGGGAGCATCCCGCTCGGCATGTTGATCGGTTGGCGCTCGAGGAAGATCCCGAGCTTGCCGATCAAGGAGCCGATGAGGTCGAGCGCCTCGAGGCGCAGCTCGTACGACAGCGTGTGGATGAACTCGCGGAGCTCGGGGCTCACGACCGTGAACACGACGAGCGCCCCCTCTTGCGCGGCGCGCTCGAGGATGGGGCGCGCGGCCTCTTTGGTGCGCACGCGCGTGTGGAGGCGGATCTTCGCGCCCGAGTGGGGGAACTGCAGCATCGCGGCGCGCACGACCTTCTCCGCGGTCTCCCCCGTCGAGTCGGAGAGGACGTCGATGCGCTTACCCTCTTGGACGCTTTCGGGCATTGCGCGAGATCACTACCACGAATTCGGGGTGCCTCGCGGGAGCCTCCGGGCGGAGACCGAAAAGGGCCGCGTTTTCATGGCTCTCGGGGTGGCCTGGGGCGCCGGTATGGACGGAATGGAGCCCAAGGATGGGGCCTCGGGGATCCATGGCCCGCGGCAAACCCCCCGATTCCATCGATTCCCCGCCGATTATGGTGAGCACGGAACATGCATCCATGTCCGTCGTCCTGGAGAGGGGACACGAGGGAGATGGCTAACCTTCCGAAGTTTCGACCTGTGATGCTGAACGCGCCGCGCAAGCCCGCGCTGCGCGCGCTCGTGCGTCCGGCGCCGGCCCCCTCGCCGCCGCGCCGCCGGGTCCCGTCGCCCTCGCCGCCCCCCGCGATCCGCAAGCGCGAGGCCTCCGAGCCCGGCCAAGACGAGTTCCGCGGCTCGCTCGAGCCCCGCACCCTCCGCCAGCAGCCCCGCCCGCGCGAAGAGTCGTATTCGGACGAGACGATGACCGCGGTCCGGCCCGTCGATCCCGGCCTCCTGCGCGCCTCGCAGGAGCTCGACGCGATCGAGGACGACGCGATCTCCACCGGCGAATACGACTCGGTCACCAAGATGCGCATCGAGCCCCGCGGTCGCCGCGAGCAGTCCGGCGCGTCGGTGGTGAGCTCGCTCCCGCGCGAGTCGCTCTACGAAGACTCGTCCCCGGGCGAGCTCGGCGGCCGCGACACCTACCCCGAGAGCGGCGACTACGCCCAGGCCGACGTTCGCGAGCCCTCGTCGTACACGCCCCCGCCGGTGGCGGACGACATCGACGTGGTGGTGGAGCCCTCCTCGATTCAGGTCCACGCCGAGCGCTTCTCGTCGCGCGCTCGCATCGCGGCCGCCGCCCAGCCCCCGACTCGTCCCCTCATGCCGCCGGCCGCGACCGCCGCATACGGCTCGATGGGCCGTGACGCCTTCGCGTCGAACGCGGGCTACCAGGCCGCGCCGCAGGCGCCGACGCCGCACTACGGCATGCCGCACGCGTTCCCGGCCGCGCAGCTCCGCACTCCGCCGATGCCGGCGCACTTCGCCCAGTATCCGCACCAGCAGGGCTACGCGATGCAGCCCACCGTCCCCCCGGCGCGGCGCTCTTCGGGCATGGGCGTCCCCCAGGGGATGGCGATCAGCGTGCCGCCCCCGGCGCAGGCGAAGAAGCGCGCCGACATCAAGCGCATCGCCTGGTTCGTCGTCGGCATGGCCGTCGGCATGGTCGCGATGTTCGCGGTGTACGGCCGCCCCTGGCTCCGCGGCGAGACCGACCCCTCCGCGGCCGACGACTCGACCAGCACCCCGACGCTCGCCGCCGCCGCTCCGACGACGCCGCCCCAGCTCGTCGCTCCGCAGCCGCTCCCCGTCGCGCAGCCCGTCGCGCAGCCGCTCCCCGTCGCGCAGCCGCTCCCCGTCGCGCAGCCGGCGGTGGCGCCGACCGCCCCCGCGGTCGCGGCTCCGCCCGTGGTCGCGGCGCCCCCGCCGGTCGCGCAGCCCGCGGCGCCGAAGCCGGCCGCGAAGCCCTACACCCCGCCGCGCGCGCCCGCCGCGCCGGCGCGCCCGAAGGCGCAGCCCAAGTCCGACAACGAGCGCCCGACGCCCCTCGGCGAGGACGGCCCGACCCTCGGCGGCTCCTCGGCCCCCGCGCCCGCCAGCCCCGCCGCGCCGAGCGCGGTCGACAACCCGGCCGACCTCCTCTCGAAGGGGCTCTGAGCCCCGTCGAAGGGCCTCGGCCGCTCGAGCGCCCGCCCCCGCGCGCGATCAGTCGGGGATGAAGTCCCGTCGCGTGTAGAGTGCACGGAACGGGTAGCGCGCGGCGATCGCCTCGCCGCCGCCCTCGAGGCGATCGACGAGCGCGACCACGGCGGTCACGACGTAGCCCGCGGACTCGAGCTTGGCTGCGGCCTTGAGGGTCGAGCCGCCGGTGGTCACCACGTCCTCGAGGAGGGCGACGCGGGCGCCCTGCGGGAGGTGGAGGTTGCCCTCGAGGTCCCGCCGGGAGCCGTGTTCCTTCGCCTCTTTCCTGACGAAAATCGCGTCCTTGGCGGCGCCGTCCTGGTGGGTCACGAGCGCCACCGCGCTCGCCAGGGGGCAACCGCCGAGCTCGACGCCAGCGACCGCGTCGCAGGCGGGCAGGTCGCGCAGGGCGTCGGCGAAGAGGCGGCCGACGAGGGCGTGCGCCTCACCCGACAGGACCGTCTGCTTGCAGTCGATGAAGAAATCGCTCTCGCGCCCCGACGCGAGGACGACCTTGCGGCGCGCGAACGATCGCTCCCGAAGGAGCTCGAGCAAGCGCGCGCGCGCGGTCATGCGCGCTTCTTGTGGACGGCCTTCGCGCCTTTGCGCAGCGCGGGCACGACGGGGGCGGGCGGGCCAGGGCGCGCCCCGGCGATGGTGGCGCCGCGCGCGGGGGCGCTCTTCGCCGCCGGCTTCGCGGGGATCTTGGCGACCGGCTTCGGCGGCTCGGCCTTCTTCGCCGCGGGCGCCGACTGCGGCGCTTCGACCTTCTTCGGCGCGACCGCGGGCTTGGGCGCGGGCCGGGCGGCGCTCGCGGCGGCGGTGCGGCTCTTCGTGGCGCCGGGCTCGCGGGGCCCGGTGGTGACGAAGCCGCGGATGAGCGCGCCAGGCGCGACGCGGATGCGGGGCGCGCGTGCGTCGCCGACGACGCGGGCGCCGGCGTCGAGCTCGATGGACTCGGCGCCCACGAGGTCGCCACGGACGGCGCCGCGGACGACGACGCGCTGACCGGTCAGGTTGGCCGCCACGAGGCCTTTGACCTCGACGACGATCTCCCCGCTCACCTCGACGTCGCCCTCGACGCGCCCAGCGATCGCGAGGTCGCCCTCGCCCTGGATGCGACCTCGTACGACCGCGCCTTCACCGATGACCGTGACGTTCGACATGCTCGTCCACTCCCTCAGACGTCCATGTCGACGCTGCCCTTGAACTGGGCGCCGTCGGCGATCGTGATCCGCGTGGCCTTGACGTTCCCGACGACCTTCGCGCCGTTCTGCAGATCGACGCGGTCGGTCGAGGTGATGTTGCCGGTGACGGCGCCCGCGATCTGGGCGGGGCCCGACGCGATGTCGGCTTCGACGCTGCCGCCCGCCTCGACCACCACGCCGTCGCGCGCGGTGAGCTTGCCCCGGAGGGTGCCCTGCACGACGACGTCGTCGTCCGTCGAAAGGTCCCCCTCGATCGTGATGCCTGCGCCAATCACCGTCGTGGCCATCTGCTCTCGTCTCCGTTCTTGCGTATCTTGAGTTTGTCGCGCCCGCTCGGCTCAGCGGCGCCGGCCGCCGGCCCTCGCGCCGCCGAGCTCGGCGAGCTCGGCGGGGAGCTCGAAGTCCGCCTCGACGCGGCCCGCGAACTCGGCTCCTTCGTCGATCGCCAAGGACTCGCCGCGGACGTCTCCGGTGAGCTTGGCGCCGGCGCGCACGTGCACGACGCCGCGCGCCGTGACGTCGCCCTCGAGCGTGCCCGCGACCGTCACGCTGTCGGCCTCCACGTTCGACTGGAGTCGGCCCGTGGCCTCCACCGTGAGGTCGCCGCGGATCGCCACGTCGCCTTCGACGGCGCCCTCCACCAGGAGGTCGCCGTCGCCGTGCACGCGACCGCGGAGCTTCGCCCCGGCGCCGATCACGGCGTTGGACTGGGAAGATCGTTGCGCTCTAGCCATCGAGCGCCGTCTTACTACAGGCGCACCTCGGGGGGCTATCGCGAACCGCTCCCCGCCCGCCGCCGCCGCGCGGGCGCTTCAGAGGACCCGGCACACCTTCTGCTGGACGCTGCAGCCGAGGTTCGGGCTGACGGCCGCGCACTCGGAGTCCTTGCTGCAGGCCTTCGTGCAGCGCTTGCCCCGCGCGGGGAAGTCGAAGCACACGTTCGACGCGCAGTCCTTGTCTTTGGAGCACGCCGCCCCGAACGCGCCCGGGGCAGCGCCGGCGTCCTTCGCTCCGCCGCCGGCGTCGCCGCTGCCCGCGTCTTTCGCGGGCGCGCCCGCGTCGCCGTCGTCGTCGTCGTCGCCGCCCTTCGGAGCCGGGGTCGCCGATCCACCGCCGAGCCCGCCGCCCTGCGGATCCGACGGGGCCGGGAGCGTCGGCGCTGCGTTCTGCTCGCCCTCCATCGCGCCCACCTGCGCGTCCGGGTTGCCGCTGCAGGCGGTGAGCGACGCGAGCGCGAGGACGAGGGACCCGACGAGGGAGGTGCGCATGCGCCCTCCTCGTGCAAGCGCCCTGCCTGTGCGTCGAGCGCGGCGAAGGTGGGCAATTCGGCGACGGCGCTCGCGCCCGCGCGGAAAAATCCAGCGCGAACGCGCGCCGCGAGGGCGCGCGGGGCCCCGCTGGAGGTCGCGCGATCCGCTCAGGCCGCGCGGCGACGCCGGCGAGCGACGACGAAGAGCGCGAGCGCGAGCGGCGCGAGCCCCGCCGCCCCCGAGCTCGAGGGCGCGGCGGAGCAGCCGCCGCCGTCGCTCGCGCCGCCGCCCCCGCCGCTGCTCGAGCTCGAGCTCGCGGCCGGATCGGTCGGCGCGGGATCGCCGGGCGGCGGATCGGTGGCGGTGCCGTCGCCGAGGGAACCCTTGCAGACTGCACACTTCGACGTCTGGCAGGCGGCGAGCTTCTGGTAGGCGGCGTTCTTCGCGCACTGCGGATCGGCGCCGCCGGTCTTGATGCAGTCGTAGCCGCGCCCGTCCTTCGCCGCCGCTTGCAGCTCGGTGCAGCACGACGACTCCACGCACGTGCGGCAGTCGGCCCCGGAGATCTTGTAGCCGCACACCGGCGTGCCGAAGCAGCCGACGCCGCACGAAGACTTGCAGCCGCCGGCCAGGCACGAGCAGTAGCTGACGGCGTACGCGGGCCCGACCCCGAGCGGGTATTTGCCCTCGCACGTGGCGCGGCAAGCGTCGTCCTTGCAGGCGTTCACGCACTCGACGAAGTTGGTGCAATCGCGGTTGCCGGCGCACGCGGCCTGGTCGTTGGCGCAGGCGTTTTTCCCCGAAAACGCGCTCTTCTGGCAGATGGTGCACGCGCTGCCCGCGGGCGCCTTCGCGACCTCGCCGTCGGCCCACGTCGCGGCGGCCGAGATGCGCCCGCTCACCGACGTGCCGGTGCAGCCGCCCACGCCGTACGAGTGCACTCCGGCGACGTACTCCTTGCCGGCGATGGTGTAGAGGTCGGGCCCGCCGCTGTCGCCCTGGCACGTGCCGCCGCTCTGGAAGTCGAACGCGATCTTCGTCGACGACACCTGCGAGATCGACAGCGAGATCGACTTGCGGCGCGACTGCGGAGGCTCGGGGTCGGTGGGCTGGACCTTGCCGTACCCGAGCGCGAGGATCGTCCTGCCGGCAGCGAGGTTGTCTTGGGCGGGCTTGAGGTAGGGGATGGTCGGCGTCGTCGCGTCGGCGCCGGCGGCGCGCACGATCGCGAGGTCGTAGCTCGAGTCGACCGCGCCCGTGTACGAGGGGTGGGACGTGTAGTCGAGCACCTCGTAGAGGAGCGCCGAGGCCGCGTTGAAGTCGGGCCCCTGGATCACGTAGCGCGGCGGCGAGGTCACGCAGTGGGCGGCGGTGAGGACCCAGAGCACGCCGGTCGCGGGATCGGTCTTGACGATGGTGCCGGTGCAGAGCCCCTGGTCTTGGGCGATCGCGACGACGGCCTCGTGGGTGGTGTCGTATTGCCCGCCGATGATCGGCTGCTCGGTGCTCGACGCGCGCTCCGAAGGAAGCCCCGCCGGCTCGGTCGTGCACGCGGCGGCGGCGGCGACGAGGGCGATCGAGAGGGCGACGAAGGGACGGGTCGACATGGAGCCTCCGGGGACGCGAAGCATGGCATTCGGTGGCTCGCGGTCAAGGAACCGCGAGCACCTCTTCTGCGCGCTCGACGGAAAAGTACAGCCCGCGTGCGTAGAGGCGCTTCTTGTCCGCCTCGGGGAGGTCCCCGGGGCGGCTGCGGGTCGCGTGGTCGAGCAGGATGGCCGACGTCACGCTCACGTTCAGGCTCTCGACGAAGCCGCGCATCGGCACGCGCACGCGGGCGGTGCACGCCGCGAGGATGTCGAACGCGACGCCGCCGCGCTCGTTGCCGAGCACGATCGCGACGCGAGGGATGCGGGCGAGGTCCTCGGGGAGGAGGTCGCCGTCGGCCGACGCGGACACCATCGTGTAGTCCGCGGCGCGGAGCGCGTCGATCGCGCTCCGTCCCGTCTCGTGGCCGAAGACGTCGACCCAGTGTTGCGCGCCCCGGGCCACGGATTTGGCGGCGAGGAAGCCCTCGGCGCGCTCGACGACGTGGATCGCTTGCACGCCGAAGGCCTCGCACGAGCGGATCACCGCGGCGCCGTTGTGCGGGTCGTGGGGGGCGTCGAAGCACACGGCGACGCTGCCGAGGCGCCGATCGATGACCTCGCGCAGCCGCTCGCGCCGGCGCTCGAGCACGAGCGGCTCGAGGCGGGCGATGACGCGGTCGGGGTCGTGCCGCTCGGCGCGGGCGATGGGCAGCGGGAGCAGGTCTCCGCGCCCCTCCACTCCTGGGGTCGAGCGTCGCATCGGGGCGGCTCTTAGCGCAAGTGCTCGAAGTTGCGCAGGATTTCAACGTGGCGGGGGCGCTCCCACCCCCGCCCAGGACGTGGGCGGCCCCCGTCGTAAAAGCCTGAATTTACGACCGTTTACTCGGTTCGCGCTACAGTCCCCGGCCCGGGCCCGTCCAACGGACAGGCCCTGGCCGCGCCATGTCGGAACGCTCGACCCACACGATGTTGCCCCCGGTGGCCCGCCGCAAGAAGCGGCGCGACTTCGGCCGGCACTTCGCGCGGCTCGTCTGCGTGCTCTTCGCGATCGTGGGCTTCATCCCGGTCGGTGGTGCGCTGGTCTTGCGGTCGACGTGGGCGCGTCAGATCGCGTCGCGGGAGACGACCCGCATCGTTCGCGACCAAGGCTTCGAGGCCTCGTACGAGGTCGGCATCCGCCTCTGGCCGCTGTCGGTGGTGCTCACCCACGTGCGGGTCGAGTCGAAGGACGGAGGCGCGCCCGTCCTCGAGGCCGACCGCATCGTCGCCAAGCCGAAGATCTTCGCGCTCCTCGCCGGAAAGCTCGTCATCGACCAGGTCGAGGCCGAGCGCCCGCGGGTGCGCGTCGTCTACGCCGATCGGAAGATCGTCAACCTCGGCATCGAGATCCCCGAGTCCAAAGACGACAAGGACGAGCCGTGGAAGGTCCCGTTCGACGTGGTGTCGCTCTCCGACGCGAGCTTCGACGTCGACGTCGAGGGCGTCCACGCGGTGGTCGAGGGGGTGGACCTCGACGTCACCGCCGACGACGAGCGCGGGCTCGGGGCGTCCTTCGAGATCGCGGTGCACGTGGGGAAGGGGCGCGTCCGCATGTTGCGGACCTTCGAGCCCACCCCGAAGAAGCCCGTCAACATGGCCTCGTACGAGGACGTGCTCTGCAACGCGACCGGCCGGCTCCGCGTCGAGAAGAAGGGCATCCTCGTGCGTCGGCTGTCGCTCGGCGGGTACGCCGACCTCGACACCGAGGGCGACACGTGGCCGACGTGCGACCTGCCCCCGATCGACAAGCGGCGCGACGAGGGGACGGCGAGCCAGGTGTCGGTGAAGTTCCCCTCCAAGAAGGGGGAGTTCCCGGCCCTCGCGGGCCGGGTGTCGGCGCGCGCGCCCATCGGCGTGGTCGAGCGGATCGGCGGGTTGCCGTCGATGGACGGCACGGTGTCGGTGAGCGGCGACATGCGCTACGCGGCCGACGCCAAGCTGCCGGAGGTGCAAGACGGCAAGATCGAGGTGACGGGCGCGCGCGTCGACCACTACGAGTTCGCCCAGCGCATCGAGTCGGACTTCGGGATCCAGAAGGACGTCGTGAAGTCGCCCTACACCAAGGTGTGGATGGCGAACGGCACGGTCGTGCTGTCGGACACCCTCGTCGAGCCCCTCGCCAAGGACAAGGGCATCCCGCTCAAGGTCGCGCGCGTCGACGTGAAGGACATCGACTTCACCGCGCTCATGCGCGAGCTCGGGATCGCGCGGCGCCCGCACGTCACGTGGGACATCCAGACCGCGCGCGCGCTCGAGATCAAGGGCACCCTCGACCCCTTGAAGATCGACGCCCAGGTCGAGGCGCAGACCGCCAACTTCGCGGTGTACGCGGGGCCGGCCGACGCGCCGGACCGGTCGCGCATCATCGGCGTCCCGGCGGGCCACGTGCTCACCCACCTCGCGGTGCGCCCGGACGGCGTGAGCTTCTTGAGCTCCCACGTCGACATGCCCCACGGGACGGTCGACGGCGGCTCCGTGTACCTCGGCTACAAGAACGACCTCCGCGTCGACGTCCAGCACGTCAAGGTGGACCTCGTCGACGTCACGCCGCTCGGCTCCGTGCCCCTCGCGGGCCTGGTGGAGGGGGAGTGCCACGTCAGCGGCAAGTTCGGCGACCCCCACATCAAGGCCGACGCGAGCATCCAGAACTTCGCGCTCGCGGGCATCCCGTTCGGGACAATCCACGCCGCGCACGGCGACTTCGACGGCGACTACGTCGAGCTCAGCGGGGTCCACGCCACCAAGGGCGGGAGCCCCTACGAGATGGTCACCGGGCGCCTCGACTTCCGGGGGCCGGCGAAGGTGAAGGTCGACGGCGTCGTCCGTTCGCCGTCGATGTCGATGCGCGACCTGCTCTCCATCTTCAAGCTCGAGGACGATCCGCGCTTCTTGCCCATCGACGCCAAGATCGCGGCGACCACGAACCTCCGGGTCGTGCTCGGCGGCCCCGAAGATCCGTGCGGTGAGGGCCGCATCGACGTCAGCGCCAACGCCGACCTCAAGGACATCAAGCTCTTCGGGGAGTCCTTCGAGGACGGGCACGCCGACTTCGCGCTGCGCTGGTTCGACCGGAACGCCGGCCTCGCGGGCGCGGAGATCGACGTCCACGGCGCCACCCTCAACAAGACGCATCGGCCGGGCGCGGCGCCCCAAGGCTGGATCCTCGGCCAGGCCGCGATCCACCTCGGCGGGGATCTGCGCGGCACGGTGGTGGTGGAGTCGATGCCGCTGTCGCGCATCGACAACCTCGGCAAAGGCGCGAAGCTCGTCGAGGGCGCGTTCTCGGGGCTCTTCCAGATCGGCGGAAAGGTGGACGCCTTCGACGTGCAGGGCGACCTCTCGGCGACGCCGGTGCGCATCTTCGACACCCAGCTCGGCGGGTCGCGGCTGCACTTCCGGATGACGCAGAAGCCGCCGCCGCCGTCGCCGCCGCTCGCGGGCGCGGACCAGCGGCCGCCGCAGTGCCGTTCGCCCCGGAGCACGCCCTTCGTGAAGGAGGCTTGGCTCGCGGACACCTCGTCGCAAGGGGACTACATCCTCGACGGCACGCTCTTCGACGGCCAGCTCGGCCTCGAACGGGTCACCATCAGCCGCCAGAAATCGGCCAAAATCACGGGGAAGATCGCCGCGAATCACCTCGACCTCTCGCGGCTGGCCCACATGGTCCTGCCGCCGCGCGAGGCCGACGACGCGAAGGAGGCGTTCGGCGGTGAGCTCTCGGGCGACCTGACGATCGACCGCCTCGTCGTCGACGACCTCCCGCACGCGTCGGTGCGGTTCGCGCCCCGCTCGCTCGTCCTCAACCGCGACAAACAGGCGCTCGTGCTCCGGGCGACCAAGGACCCGCTCGTCCTCGACAACGACACCCTCGTGGTCCCCGCCTACACGTTCGATCTCAGCGCGCCCAACCAGCTCAAGGGCTCGGTGCTGCTCAAGGGCACGGTGGCGCGGCTCGTCCGCGACCCCGAGCTGCTCCTCGGCGCGGAGCTGTCGCCGGTCGACCTCGGGTTCTTGGCCGGCGTCGTCCCCAAGGTCACCCGCGCCCAGGGCACGCTCACCGGCGGGGTGCGCATCACCGGCCGCGCGAAGGATCCCGACGTCGACGGCGTCCTCCGGGTGCGCGGCGGCGAGATCGCGATCCAAGGCGTGCCGGGCGCGATCTCCGCGATCGAGATGGACATCGCCGCGAGCGCGAGCGAGGCGCGGGTGACGCGCGCGTCGGCGTCGTTCGCCGGCGGTGACCTCGGGGTCACGGGGCGGCTCTCGCTGCGCGGGGCGAGCTTCGGCGCCTACGATTTCGCCGTCCAGGGCCGCGGCCTGCGCCTCGCCCCCAGCCCGGGGCTCAGCCTGTCGCTCGACGCCGACCTTCGGGTCGCCCAGAACCCGAGCGCTCAAGGCGTCGCCGCGTCCCGGCTCCCCCGCGTCTCCGGCGAGGTCACGCTCGGCTCGTTCGACTACACCCGCGTCACCAACATCGTGCCCGACATCGGCGGCTTCCGGGTCGGCGCCACGAAGCGCACCCAGGTCGACTCGTACGATCCCGCGCAGGACGCGGTCATCCTCGGGCCCGACCTCACCATCAAGGCGCGAGCGCCGCTCCACATCCACAACAACCTCGTCGACGTGCAGCTCGGCATCGAGTCGTCGGGCTTGCAGCTCAGCGGGTCGAACCAGCGGGTCGGGCTCCGGGGAGGCCTCTACGCCCTCCCCGGCGGCCACCTGCGCGTGTTCGCCAACGAGTTCGAGATCCAGCGGGCGTCGGTGCGCTTCGACGACCCCACCCGCATCAACCCGCACGTCGACGCGCTCGCGGTCACGGAGTACCGCCGCTACACGAGCACGCAAGTCGCGGCGTCGCCGGCGGCGGGCGCGGCGACGGCCGGAATCGGCGGGCGCTCCGGCGGTCTGTGGCGCATCGGCGTGCACGCCACCGGCGACGCCGAAGACCTCCGCCTCGAGATGACGAGCGATCCCGCGCTCTCGCAGGAGGACATCTTCCTCTTGCTCACGATCGGCCTCACCCGCGCCGAGCTCGATCAGGTGCAGGCGGGCTCGGTCGCGGCGAGCGCGGCCTTCGAAGCGCTCGGCACGGCTACCGGCGCCGACCGCGCGGTGAAGCAGGCCATCCCCGTGATCGACGACTTCCGCTTCGGGAGCGCGTATTCACCTCGCACCGGCCGAGCGGAGCCGCAGCTCACCCTCGGCCGCCGCGTCTCCGACAACGTGCGGGCCCGCGTCACGACCGGCCTCACCGAAGACCGCCAGCTCCGCACCTTGATCGAGTGGCGCCTCTCGCAGCGCCTCAGCGTCCAGGGCTCGTACGACAACCTCAACACCACCTCGTCGTCGACGATCGGTAACCTCGGCTTCGACGTGCGCTGGCGCCTGGAGTTCGAGTAGGTTGTCGGGCGTGCGCGCACGGCGTGACAGCTTCTTGCGGCGCCTCGTGGCCGCCGCGCTCGTCGTGATCGGCGTCGCGGTGACGCTCGGGGCGGCGTGGGCCGCTCCCGAGCCGCAGCCCCTGCCGGCGGTCAAGGACGTGCCCGGCGTCTCCGAGATCCCCGCCGTGCCCGCCGCGCCCGACCCGGCCGCGTACGAGAACAAGCCGATCACCGGGCTCGACGTCGTCGTCGGGCAGGACGCGTTCGGGGACTCGAAGGCGCCGGCGCTCACGTGCGTGAAGGTGGGCGACGTGGCGACCGGCCAGGGCCTGCGCGCGTGCATCGGCGAAGCGCTCGCGACGGGCCTCTTCTCCGACGCGAGGGTGGAGGTCACGGCCGAGGGAAACGGCGTGCGCGTCGTCGTCCACCTCGTCCCCCGTCGCCTCGTGGCCGCGACCCGCGCCGACCTCCACGACGCGCCGTTCGAGATCGACGACGTGCTGCGGGAGGCCGATCTCGTCGCCGGCGCGGAGCTCGTCCCGCCCGATCTGCCGCGGCAGAAGGCCCGGATCGAGGCCTATTTCCAGCGGCGCGGCTTCCCCTCGCCGATCGTGACGATCTCGCTGCGGCCCACCGACGCCCGCGAGCGCGTGCTCGTGCTCGTCGACGTCGCCCCCGGCGTGCCCCGGAAGATCGGCCGCCGCGTCTTCTACGCCGTCGGCGGTCGCCGCGTCGACCTCGAGCCATATACTGACTCGTATAGCGTGAAGGTGGGCGACCGCGCCGACGAGGGCGCCCTCGCCACCGCCGACGTCGCCTTCGAGGGCACCCTCCGCAAGAAGGGGTTCCACAAGGCCGAGGTGACCCACGACGTCGTCCTCGATCAGGGCCGCGTCACCCTGCGCGTCCGCGTCGACGTCGGGCCGCGCTACGTGATGCGCTTCGACGGCAACGACCACTACGACGCCGACGCCCTCACCGGCGCCCTGGGGCTCGAGGACGAGGCCGATCGGAGCGGCGCGAACCTCGTCGCGAAGCTCCGCACCTTCTACCAGAAGCGCGGCTACCTCGACGTCGAGGTCTCGCTCGAGGAGCGCAGCCGGCCCGACGCCTACGACGTGTACTACGTCTTCCACGTCCGCGAGGGCCCGCGGGTGAAGGTCGCCGCCCGCGCCTACCCGTGCCTGCGCCAGGAGGAGATCCGCCGGCTGCGCAACGGCGGCCCGCGCTCGGCGTCGGAGATCGGCGATCAGATCGACACGTTCTTGCAGGAGGACCTGCCGTCGAGCGACTTCCTCCAGATCCCGTCGTTCCTGCGGAGCGCGCCCCTCGTGGGGCAGGGCGGGCCGTCCGGCCCCGAGTGGCTCGCGCTCGACCCCGACTCCGTGTACCTGGCCGACACCTACGACCGCGCCGCGGCGCACCTCGCCGACCTCTACCGCGCCGAGGGCTACCTCGCGGTGAAGGTCGGTCCGGTGCACGTCCTGCGCCGGCGCTGCGATCCCAACGGGCCGCCGGGGGTGTGCAAGCCGCTCCCGCTCCCGCCGAACAAGCTCGACGTCTGCACCTACGACAACACGGGCTTGCCGCTGCCCCTGCCGCCCCAAGACCCGTCGGAGACCTGCGTGCCCGATCCGGTGAAGGGCGTGCGCTGCGAGCCCACCCTGTGGCTTAGTATCCCGATCAAGCTAGGTCCGCGGTCGATGCTCTACGACGCGCAGTTCTTCGGCGCGCGCGCCCTCGCCCCCAAGGCGCTGGCGGCGGCGGCGCAGCTCGACTTCGGCGGGCCGGTGAGCACCGCGCGGTTGGACGAGGCGCGCCGGCGGGTGCTCGACCTCTACCGCGAGGAGGGGTTCGCCTTCGCCGACGTCCGCTACTCGATCGAGCTGTCGGCCGACCACACGCGCGCGCGCGTGCGCTTCGACGTGAACGAGCTCGAGAGGGTCTACGTCCGGCGCATCGAGGTCCACGGGAACAGCAGGACCAACCTCGACGTCATCATGCGCCGCGTCGCGCTCGAGGTCGGCCAGCCCTACCGCGCGAGCGACGTCCGCAAGACGCAGGAGCGCGTGGCCACCCTCGGGACGTTCGCGAGCGTCACCGTGGCCCTCGAGGACCCCTACATCCCGCAGAAGGACAAGACCGTCATCATCACCGTGGTCGAGCGGCTCCCGCAGTCGCTCGAGGTGCGCGAGGGCTTCTCCTCCGACGAAGGCGTCCGAACCGCGCTCGAGTACTCGCACATCAACATCACCGGCCGCGCGATCGGCTTCGCGCTGCGCCTGCAGTTCTCCTACCTCCCCGAGCCGCTGATCTTCGACTCCGGCTTCCGCGAGAACTACTCGACGCTCTCGATCCGCGAACAGCTCCGCGCGCGCGTGACCGCCGGCCTCACCTTCCCCCAGGTCGGCCTCGGCCCGCTCGTGCGCGGCGCGGTCGACGGCGTCATCGCCCAGGACGTCCAGCGCGACTTCACCACCACCCGCGTCGCCGGCATCCCGAGCCTCACCTACCGCCCGGTGAAGGAGATCCAGGTCTCGCTGTCTCCGGGGATCGAATACAACGACCTGTCGCTGTTCCGAGGCGCGCAGCTCGCCGACTACCTCGTCAACCAGGCCTTCACGCAGGGGCGGATCAACACCGAGCTCGTGCGCCTCCTCAACGTCCCTCAGGGCCAGAGCGTCGCCTACTCGCAGAAGCTCGTCTTCACCTGGGACCGCCGCGACAACCCGTTCAACGCGTCCACCGGAACCCTGGTCACGCTCAGCATCGAGCACGTCGACGCCTTCCCCCTGAACCCTCCGGACAGCCCGATCCCCCAGAGCCGGGAGAGCCACTTCTTCCGCCTCACCCAGACGTTCGGCGGCTACGTGCCCCTCCCCCGCGGGATCCGCCTCGCGACGCTCCTCCGCCTCGGCGAGAACGTGCAGCTCACCGACCAGTCCCAGACCTATCCCGACCGGCTCTTCTTCATGGGCGGCGTCGACTCGATGCGCGGGTGGTACAACGCGACCTTCCTCCCCCAGGACGTCGACGACGCGGTCACCGCGACCCGGAACCTCCCCGATCGCGTCGTCAACGGCAGCGCCATCGCGTGCCCGGCCGACGAGCCGCCCGACTCGTCGCGCTGCGTCGCCAACCCCGACAAGGTCACGCCCGACCGCCGGCCGGTGCGCGGCGGCAACCTGATGATCAACCCGCGTCTCGAGATCCGGATCCCGGTCCGCGCGGTGTCGAACGCGATCCCCAAGGCGCTCGACATCGTGGAGACGGTCGTCTTCACCGACGTCGGGAACCTCTGGGTCGACCCGAAGTACCCGCTCACCCACGGCTTCCCCATCCGCGCGTCGGTGGGCACCGGCCTGCGCGTGCAGACGCCGGTGGGCCCGCTCGCGATCGACGCCGGCCTGAACCTCACGCGGAAGTCGTACGAAGAGGTCGGCGCGTTCCACTTCGCGATCGGCCTCTTCTGAGGCGCCGCCGGGGGCTCACCGGCACCGCGCACGGTACGCGACCGCGAGCTCCTCCAGGCTCTCGCCGGAGCCGGCGGGGGCGGCGAGCTCCCGCGCGACCGCGGCCTCGGTCGCGTGCGCCTCGCGCTCGGCGGCCAGGACGCGCGAGAGCCAGGCGTCGCACCCGGCGACCGAGGGGGACTCGCCGAAGAGCGAGGCCTCGCGTCGGTGCAGCGACAGGTGCGCCGCTCGCGCCGCGAGGCGTCGGTCGTCGTCCTGCGCAACCAAGACCAAGGTGCGCGGCCCCACGACGACCGATCGCGCGTCCGCGCCGGGGTCGAAGCAGATCTCCGGCTCGCTGACGCCCGCGAGCGCGCGCCGGCCCTCGGGGGTCGACCGCGCGAGGGAGAGGACGCGCGCGGCCCGCGCCGGCGACGGCCTCGCGTCGACGAAGCCACCGCACGCGGGCTCGGGGCTCGCGCCGGGGCTCAGGCCGAACGCGCCGACGACGGCGGCGCCGAGCACCGTGGTCACGACCCGGAGGAGCTCGTGGCCGGCCATGCCCGATCGGTATCACGGCGGCCGCCGTTGCTCTACTCTCGCGCCATGAGGCTCACACCCGCGCTCGTCGTCGCACTCCTCGCCGGGGGCCTCGCGCTCACGCACGCCAGCGTCGCGAAGGCCGACGCCGTGCTCTCTCCGCCGAGCGACTGCGCGCCGGGCGCCGAGGGGCGGACCGACCACAACGGGCCCTACTGCGCGCCCTCCACGTGCACCGCGGAGAAGGGCTGCACCCACGGCGCGTGCCGCGAGCAGGCGCTCTGCGTGGGCACCGAGACGCTGAAGAGCGCGTCGGGCTGGAGCTTCGGCAAGGAGATCACGCACGTCGTCGCCTACGGGCCGTGCGGCGCCGGGGGCGCGTGCGCCAAGGGCCGATGCGAGACCGCGCTCCGGTGCGTGCCGGCGGCCAAGGGAGGCCGGTGCGGCGCCGCGCCCGTCGAGCCGGCGAGCGGGGGGCCGATCGTCGCCGCGGCCGCGGTCGGGCTCGCGCTCGCGGCGCGATCGCTCCGCCGGCGGCCGCCGGTCAGCGCGTCGCCTCGACGATGACCGCGTTCGTGAACGGCGCGGGGCACGCGCCCTCGTGCGCCTTCACCGAGAAGCCGGCGCGCGTGAGCTTGCGCGCGACGTCGGGCCACTCGAACGTGAGGTAGTACATGATGAACTGAGGCTCGAGGACGGCGTTGCGAACGCGCATCACGGCGTTGAAGCCGTGGGCCATCCAGAACCACTTGGACGTCGCCGGCGGGCGCGGCGCGGTGACGAAGACGAACCTGCCGCCCGGGCGCAAGCACCGGTGCACGCCGGCGATGAAGCGGTCTTCGTCCTCGACGAGGATGTGCCCGAAGGCGCCGATGCAGGTGACGACGTCGAACTCCTCGTGGAACGGGGGCGCGAGCGCCTCGCCGCGGACGAGCTCGACCTCGGCCTCGCCGGGGGCGTCCTTCAGCCGCCGCTCGGCCTCGTCGAGCATCCCCTGGCTGAAATCGAGGCCGACGACGCGTTCCGTGCAGAGTGCACGCAATCGCATCATCGACGCGCCCGTCCCGCAGCAGATGTCGAGCGCCGCTCGGATGGATCGAGGCTCGCCGATCACCTTGGCCATCGCCTCGACGACCGGGTCCGGCGTGCGGAACGGGGTGTGGTCGAACTTCTTGGCGATGAGGTCGTAGCCCTTCTCGGTGGACGAGAGGGCCTGGATCATGAGCTCGCGGAAGGAGGGGCCGTCGGGGTGAAACACGCGCCGATTCTACCTCAGTCACCGCGCCTTGGCCGCGCGCTCCTCTTCGAGGATGGCGAGCACGCGCTCGCGCCCGATCTTGGCGCCGGCGCCGCGGGCCTCGAGGGCGTCGAGCGTCTCCCGGGCGACGCGCAGCGGGAAGCGGGTGAAGGCGACGATCCCGGGCGAGGCCCCGCCCGCGGCCAGGGCATCCACGTAGTCGGTCGCGCGGTCGCAGTCGCGCCGGGCGCGCGCGAAGACGGCGTCGAGCGCCACCCCTCGCGGCAAGAAGCGGCGCCCCTCGCCCGCGTCGTCGTCGCGGTCTTTGAGGATGTTCACGAGCTGGAGGGCCTCACCGAACGCGGCGGCGTCGTGGTCGAGCAAGGCGCGGCGGGGCCGGAGCGCGGGGCACGCGAAGACGAAGAGGTCGGTGAGCATCTCGCCCACGATGCCGGCGACCACGTAGCAGTAGCGCTCGAGCTCCTCGAGCGTCGTGAGCTCCACCCGTCCTCCGTCGGCGGCGAGCAGGAACTCGCGCATGCCCTCGGCGGTGCGCTGCACGTGCCCGCGGATGCTCTCCGCGTGCGGCGCCGGGAGCTGGCCGAGCCGCGCGAAGATGTCGCCCGCGCCTGCGAACAGCGCCGCGTGGGCGTCGTCGAACCCCGGCGGCGCCGAGAGCGCCCCCCCGCGGCCCCCGCGGAGCATCTGGGCGAAGACGCTGAGCGCGTCGGCGCGCCGCTCGGTGTCCCAGGCCGCCGCGTCCTCGAAGGTGTCGGCGATCCGGAAGAGGAGGTAGGCGAGCGTCACCTCCTCGCGCAGCTCGCCGTCGAGGAGCGGGATCGCCGCCGCGAACGTCCGGCTGGTGCCGGCCAAGAGGTCGTCCAAGCTCACCGCGGGCATCCTACACCGAGGAAAACCCGGCGCCAGCGTGGGAACGGGGGGGGCCCGCGCTCACTCCAGGGGGAAATTCTCCTCGGTGGACAGCTGCACGCCGCCGGGTTGGACGCGGCCGCGCGTCCGGAACGTGGAGAGGACGCCGTCGCCGTTCAGGTCGCCGCGGGCCACGACCTCGAAGGAGTCGCCGTTCGAGATATACTCGTAGGAATAGTATTGCGGCGACGTCATCTCGAAGCGCAAGCAGTCGAAGCCGGCCTCGCTCCACTCGCCGGACCGGCTCATGTACTTCTTGCCCGAGATTTCGCTCGGGTCCTTCGGCACCGCGCGCGTGCTCGGGCACAGCTTGCCGTCGCGCTCGTGGGCCGCGATCGCGGTCTTCGCGAGCAGGGCCGTGGTGTTGCGCGCCTCCATCGTCTTCGCGCTCGCGATGTATTTCCGGACCCCGTAGATCGCGAGCACGGACAGGATCCCGAGGATGACGACCAGGCCCCCGACCACGGCGAGCGCGACGATGATCCCGCTCGCGCTCCCGCTCGGCGGCGGGGGCGCGTGCCCGTAGGGAGTGGCGCCGCGAGGCGCGCCCGCGCCGAAGCCGCCGGGCGGCGGGAGGGGAGGGGTGGAGGGGCTCATCGGGCCCAGCATACCGCGCGCGCCCGGCCCGGGCGACGTCATGGCCCGGCGTCGCCGTCCTCTCGGGCCAAGATGTCGCGCAGCCCATCCCACCGTGGGTCGCCTTCGGTGACCCACCCGATCTTGGGGCCGAGCGTCTTGAACACGGGGTCGTCGAACCAGTGGCCGCGATCCCCGACGTCGTTCTGCTCCACCGCGACCCCGTACCGAGGCAACGTCTTCGCGAGCTCACGGCTCTTGCCCCGGCAAGGCGGGCTGGAGCAGGAGACCACGGCGCGGGTGACGGCGCCGGTCTTGAGCCCGAACCCCACCCCGTTCGCGTCGAGGGGCGTGTGCCCTATCTCGATCATGATAACCCGCTCGAACAGCCCCGGCCGCGCCGAGACGACCTGAGCGGTGAGCATCGCGCCCTGCGACCAACCCCCGTAGAGCACCGGGCCGTCGGCGACGTACGCGGGGTACCGGTCCTTGACGAGCGCGAGCGCCTTCTCCGCGCGCTTCACGATGAGGTCCGGCGAGCCCCAGGCGTAGAACTCCTTGCTCGTCGGGACGCCGCGCGGGCAGACGACGAACGGGTAGCGGCGCGCCGACGCCTGCCACTCCACGCACGACCAGTCGTGGCGGTCGCCCGCGCCGTGGACGCCGAGGATGACCGGCCGTGGCGAGGTCGCCCCGAGCGGCACGACGACGAACGCCTCCCCGCCGTCGTCGAGCTTGAACGAGAGCATCTCGGGGCCGTCGAGCGGCGCGAGCGCCGGGGCGGCCGGCGGTGGCGCGGGGGCGATCGCCAGCTCGGTTCGCGTCGAGGCGAGCGGCGCGCTCGTCGGCGCGGCGGTCGAGGCCGAGGCGCTCGCCGCGGCGGACCTCGCCGCGGGCACGGGGGGCGTGCTCTTCGCGGACCCGCGCGCCGCGCCGGTCGACGCGCGCGCGCTCGGCTCGGGCGCCTTGCACGCCTCCAGCGCGAGCGGGGCGACGAGCGCGACGACGAGGACGCCTGCGGAGCGCATGCTCGGTCGTCGTGACGTCCCCACGGTGTGTGACCGTAGCAGGCGCCTTCGTCCGCGCTCCCGCGCGTCGCGGCGCGCGAGCTGGATCGTCCGCCTGCGATCGGCGCGATCCGAGGCACGCGCGCGTCACCGCGGCGCACCCTCCGCCCCGCGGACCCGCGGAAGTACACGATGTTGCTGGAGAAATGTCGGTGTGGGCTTTGGTATGGAGAGTGCACACACGGAGGCCATGAAACGCGCCGCCTTCGCCCTCGCCCTCCTCACCGCCGCCTCCTCCGCGGCCTGCCTCGTCACCCGCGCCGACGACGGACGATCCGAGGGGGCCGTGCAAGGAGGCGCCGCCGACGCGAAGCTCACGTACGCGGTCGGCGTGAGGACCTCCGGCGGCGTGTGCTCGGGCACCCTCATCGCGCCGAACCTCGTCCTCACCGCGCGTCACTGCGTGGCCGCCGGCGGCAGCTCGCCCATCGACTGCAAGCGCGATCGCTTCGGCGCCGTGACGTCCGGGCGCATCACCATCACCACCGACGCGAAGATGTCGTCGGGCAAGGGCGTGCACGCGGTCGCGAGCGTGATCGTCCCCGGCGACGAGCCGCGCTTCTGCGGAGGCGACATCGCGCTCCTCGTGCTCGCCGACCTCGTGCCGTCGACGGAGGCGAAGCCCGCGACGCCCGCCGTGCGCTTCGCGATGACCGATCGCGCGAAGGTCGGCGCGTCGGTCGCGGTCGCCGGATACGGCGTGACCGCCCCCGACGCGAAGGACGCGGGGCAGCGGCGGCTGCGCACCGACGTCCCGATCGTCTGCATCCCCGGCGACGCGAAGCGTGGGTGCTCGCTCTACGACAGCGATCGCGAGTTCAGCACCGAGGGCTCGGTGTGCTTCGGGGACTCCGGCTCCGGCGCCTACGAGCAGGCGAGCGTCGATCGCGGCGACCCGATCGTCCTCGGCGTGTTGTCGCGCGGCGCCGCGATCGGAAAGACGTGCGGCGACGCGCTGTACACGCGGACCGATCGCTACGCGCGGCTCATCGTCGAGACCGCGGTCCTCGCCGCCAAGCGCGGCGGCTACGCGGCGCCCGCGTGGGCCGGGTCGGCTTCGGGGGACGCGGGGGTCGACGCGTCGCCCGACGCCTCGAGCACGCGCGACGCCTCCTCCTCCGCGGACGGCGGTCGCGACGCGAGCGCGCCGCCGGTCGATGCCGGGGCTTCGGCCGACTCCGGCTCCACCGTCGACGCCGGACCCGCCTACGACGCCGGCTCGGGCGTCGACGCGTCGTCGGAGCCGCCGCCCCCCGCGGTCGAAGAGACGCCGACGACGGACGCGACGGAGGAGGAGCCGTCCGGGCGGCCGTCGCGCTCGCTCCCCGAGCGGGAGAGCGAAGACGAGACCGTCGACCCCGAGGCGCCCCCCGCGTCGTCGGGCTGCTCGAGCGCGCCGGCGCAGCCGCGCACACCGTTCGTCGCGCTCGGCTTCGTCCTCGCGTGCCTCGGCCTGCGCGGTCGTCGCCGCCGCTGAGGGCGCGCATCCCGCGCGCCCGATCTCGCGGAATTTGCGCGTGAAATCGCCTTGTCGCGCTCGTCGCGCGTGTCACCATGTCGTGCATGCGACACCCTGCTCTCCTTCCTTCGCTCGCGCTCTTGGTCGCCGCGCTTCCCGCCCTCGTCGCCGTCGCGTGCGGCGGGTCGAGCGCCGAGATCCCGCCCGCCGGCTCGCCCGACGCCTCGTCCACGCCCGACTCGCAGGCGGCCGACGGCGCGCTCGTCGACGGCTCGAAGGACGCCTCCGGGGGCGACGCCGCGGTCGAAGCGGGCGGCGACTCCTCGACGGGGTCGTGCACCTTCGGCAACACCGGCGAGTGCAAGGCCGACGAATATTGCGACGCGCCGACCTGCGGGAAGGGCACGTGCGCGAAGATGCCCGCCGAGAAGGACAACCTCGATCCTGTGTGCGGGTGCGACGAGATCACGTACTGGAACGCGACCGTCGCCGCGAACGCGGGGGTCTCGGCCAAGGCGGCCGGCCGCTGCGGGAACACCGCGAAGGGGTGCGGCGGCATCGCGGGCCAGACGTGCCCCAAGGGGAGCTCGTGCGGCTACGAACTCGACAACGGCGGCCAGTGCGCGATCCTCGACCCGCGCGGCAAGTGCTGGGGTCTGCCGACGAAGTGCCCGACGATCCTCATCGGTCCGGTCACGCGCGGCTGCGGCGAGGCCAAGTGCGAGGGCGCGTGCGAGCTCATCAAGGCGCAGAAGCCGTTCTTCAAAGACGCCACCTGCCCGCAGTGAACGCGGGCTCGAGGTCGGCTCGCGCCGGCGCTGCTGGCCTCAAGCGAGGACGTAGCGGACGATCACGTCGGTGATGTCGTCGATGGCGACCTCGGGGTCGACCTCCGGCGTCTTGCTGATCGACGCCATCGTCAGGTGCTCGCCGAGCTCCACCACGTACATCGCCGCGCGCCGCGGGCACGGCACGCGGAGGAGCGCCCGGTTGTCTTCGAAATAGGCGGCCACGACGCGCGTGATGTCCTCGATGCTCTCCTCGAACCTGCGGAGCCGGCCGACCTTCGGGAGCTGCTCGCGCAGGGCGCGCGAGAGCTTCGGGTCCTCGTGCTTGGCGCGGTAGATGGCGCCGACGAGCTCGCGGGTGAGCTCACGCGGGGGCAGGTGCCGCGCGCGCATGAAGACCCCGGCGAAGAGGCCGTTCATCCGATCGCAGTGGCGGTCGACCAGCTCGGCCACCATCGCCTCCTTGCTCGGGAAGTACTGGTACAGAGACCCGATGCTGACGCCCGCCCGCGCGGCCACGCGGTTGGTCGTGACCGCGTCGTACCCCTCGGCGCCAAGAATGTGAGCGCTCGCTCGCAAAATCGCCTCGACGGTGGCCTGGGCGCGGGCCTGGGTGGGCCTTTTCCTGGGCTTGGTGAGCGAGGCGGAGGGGCTCGGCATAGGCGAGTAGACAAAATGAGCGATCGCTCACATTCTGTCAACTCATGGAACTTCGAAAGTCGGTCGCGCTGATGTGGACGGGGCCCCGGGCGGTCCTCGCGTTCGGGAGGCTGGTGCGAGATCCGTCGCGCCTCGAGCAGGTGTTCACCATCCTCGACACCCTGGAGAAGCATGGTGGCGGCGAGGCGATCGTCCGCTACTTCGCCGACGACCCCGCGCACCGCGAGGCGTTCGTGAAGCGGCCGCGGATCGGGCGCCCCGATCTCGAGGCGCTGGCGAAGCTGCCCGAGGGCACGCTCGGTCGCGTCTTCGCCGACGAGATGCGCTCGCGCGGGCTCGACCCAGCGGCGATCGAGGTCAAGCCGGACGACGGCACCGACGCCGGGTACGTGTTCTCCCACCTGCGGGAGACCCACGACGTCTGGCACACCGCCACCGGGTTCGACGTGGACGTCGCCGGCGAGCTCGGGCTCCAGGCGTTCTACGTCACCCAGTTCTGCGCCCAGCTCTCGCTCGTCATCCTCTCGATGGGCCTCCTGAACACGGCGTTCTTCGTCCCCGGCGAGCGTGAGGCGCGGATGGACGCGATCGCGCGCGGCTGGCAGCTGGGCCGACGCTCACGGTCGCTCTTCGGCTTCGACTGGGCCGCCCACTGGGCGACGCCGCTCGCCGA
>JAEUKG010000041.1 GCA_016794325.1 Myxococcales bacterium
GTCCTCGAACATGAGGCGCATCGCCTGCCGATCCGCGTTCACCCGCGGCGCGCGGTAGGGCACGCTCGGCTCGAGCTCACGCACCTTGGCCGCGAGGAGCTCGAACGGATCGTCGACGTCGGGAGGCCCGAAGGTCATCACCCCGACCTTGCCGTGCTCGGTGAGGGCGCGGCCCCAGGCCTCGATGACCTGGGAGCGCGCCTCGATCTGCCAGAGTCCGAAGGCGCAGACGACGCCGTCCCACGGCCCGCCGGAGGTGTCCGAGGCGTCGGCGACGGCGCACGTGACCCAAGGCATGTTGGCCTCGGCCACCCGTGACGCGCAGAGATCGACCATCTCGCGGCGCGCGTCCGTCGCACGGACGTGACCGGTCTCACCCACCACCCTCGCGACGGAGACCACCTCGACGCCGGGCCCGCACGACGTGACGAGCACCCTCTGACCCGCGGCGAGCGCGAGCTCGCGCACCAGATCGGCGTGGTACGGCATGAACCGGGGCACCCACTCCTCGAGGTAGCCCGCCGCCGCCCGATGCGCTCCTTCCAAGGGCAGTGCCATCGCGTCCCGCCAGGATACACCCCCGCGGACGCGAGAACCTGCGGATTCGGGCGCTCGTGGCCGCGCTCGGGCGCGGCTGCGAGCGCCGGCTCGACCGCCGGAAAGGCGTGAAGTTCCGCCACTCTCGACCGAGCGCGCCCGCGCGTGCGCGGGCGCTCGACCTGCGGCGCGTCGACGAGCGGCGCGCGCGCAGGCGGCTTCGTGGTTCGCGGAGGCGCGGCCGCGTTTTACAGTCGCGGGCATGTCCGAACCGACCGCCTCCGGCCCCCTGCGGCGCACCCCGCTGTACGAAGAGCACGTCCGCCTCGGCGGCCGCATCGTCCCCTTCGCGGGGTGGGAGATGCCCGTCCAGTTCAGCGGGATCGTCGACGAGCACGTCGCGGTGCGCACTGCGTGCGGGGTCTTCGACGCGTGCCACATGGGCGAGCTCTGGATGAGCGGCGAATACGCCGGGCAGGTCGTCGACTACCTCGTCACCAACGACGTGAAGAAGCTCGGCGACGGGCAGGCGCTCTACACCTGCTGCTGCAACGCCAAGGGGACGATCCTCGACGACCTCATCGTCTACCGCGCGGCCCAGGACCGCTTCATGATCGTCTGCAACGCGTCGAACCGCGACAAGATCGCCGCGGTCTTCCGCAAGGCGGCGGAGAACCACTGCGACTTCTCCGACAAGAGCGACGAGACCGCGCTCCTCGCCCTCCAAGGGCCGAAGGCGTTCGACGTCCTCGCCCGGTGCGGGGCCGACGCCGCCAAGCTCGGCGCCGACCTGAAGAGCTTCCACTTCCGCGACGCCGTCGTCGCGAACGTGCGCTGCACCGTCGCGCGCACCGGCTACACCGGCGAGGACGGCGTGGAGATCTTCTGCGCCTCGAGCGACGCCGCGGCGCTGTACCGGAGCCTCGTCGAGCTCGGCAAGGACGTGGGCCTCAGACCGGCGGGGCTCGGCGCCCGCGACACGCTGCGCCTCGAGGCGCGGCTGTCGCTCTACGGCAACGACATCGACGAGACCACCAACCCCATCGAGGCCGGCCTCGCGTGGGTGGTGAAGCTCGACAAGGGCGACTTCGTGGGCCGCGACGCCCTCGCCGCGGTGAAGGCCGCCCCCCTGCCGCGCAAGCTCGTGGGCTTCGAGGTCACCGGCCGCGGGATCGCCCGCCACGGATATCCGCTTCGAGATATGGCGGGCAAGGAGGTCGGGGTGTGCACGAGCGGCAGCCCCGGCCCCACCGTGCAGAAGAACGTGGGCCTCGGCTACCTGCCGACGGCCATGACCGAGATCGGCACCGAGTTCCAAGTCGACTGCCGCGGCAAGCTCGTGCCTGCCGTCGTCGTCAAGACTCCCTTCTACAAGCGAGCCAAGTGAGGAGCCCCAAGTCATGAGCAACGACATCCCCCAAGACCTCGTCTACACGAAGGACCACGAGTGGGCGAAGGTCGACGGAGCGCAGATCACCGTGGGAATCACCGCCTTCGCGGTCGAGCAGCTCGGCGACATCACGCTCGTCACGATCGACGCCAAGCCGGGTGACACCCTCACCGCGGGCAAGGCGTTCGGCACCATCGAGAGCGTGAAGACCCTGAGCGATCTCTACGCGCCGATCAGCGGCAAGCTCGTGAAGATCAACGACGCGCTCGACAAGAGCCCCGAGCTCGTGAACGAGGAGTGCTACGGCAAGGGGTGGATGGTCGTGATCGAGGCCGCCGACAAGGCGGAGGTCGACAAGCTGATGACCGCGGCCGCCTACGGCGAGCACGTGAAGGCCTCGGCTCACTGACCTCGGGGGAGCATGTCCTTCGGCGATCGGTACGAGGTGTGGGGCCGGATCGGCGAGGGCGGCATGAGCGAGGTGTGGCTCGGCAAGCACACCGCGCTCTGCGTCCCGGTCATCTTCAAGACCATCCGCCAGACCGTGCTCGACACGGTCGGCGCGGAGAAGGCGGGGGCGCGCCTCTTGAACGAGGCGCGCCTGATGGCCCGGGTGACGAACCCGAGGGTCGTGCGCGCGATCGACGCCGGCGTCACCGCCGAGCGCGTGCCGTTCCTCGTCCAGGAGTACGTCGACGGCCTCGACCTCGCGGAGCTGGATCGGCGACGGCGCGCGAACCTCGGGGTCGGTCTGCCGCTCTGGTTCGTCTGCTACGCGATGTCGGAGATCTGCGACGGTCTCCAGTCCGCGCACCAAGCGGGCGTCCTCCACCGCGACCTCAAGCCCTCGAACGTCTTCGGCGCTCCCGAGAGCGGCGTCCGCCTCGGTGACTTCGGCATCGCCGTCGCCCGCGACGACGAGGTGCGCGAGGCGAGCGGCACGATGAAGTTCATGGCCCCGGAGCAGTTCCGGGGCGAGAAGCTGAGCCGGCGCACGGACGTCTACGGCGCGGGAGCGACCGCGTGCGACCTCCGCTACGGGCGCTCGCCCTTCCGCTTCGTCGACGAGGTGCTCGACCCCGAGAAGCAGCCCGACCTCCCCGCCCCCATCTCGGCCCAAGAGGCCTACTTCCAGCACACGCTCCGGGAGATGTTGGCGAAGGATCCGGCGGACCGCCCGGCGAGCGCCGCCGAGGCCGGGCGCCACTTCCGCAGCCTCGCGACCTCGCTGATGCCGAACCTCGTCGCCGGCCAGCTCATCGAGCGCCACGGCCTGCGCATCGGCCAGACGGTCGTGACGTTCGAGGTCGGCGACCTCGCCGAGACCGCCGCCGACGCCATCGTCTCGTCGGCGAACTTCCAGATGCAGATGCGCACCGGCGTCGCGGACGCGCTCCGGAGGCGCGGGGGCGACGACATCGAGCGCGAGGCCACCGTCCACGGCGAGCAGGCCCTCGGGGCGTGCATCAAGACCGGGGCCGGCAAGCTCGCAGCGCGCCACGTGCTCCACGCGGTGAGCGCGTGGAACGAGGTGTCGTGCGTCGGCCGCGCCACCGAGCGGGCCCTCCTCCTCGCCGACGAGCTCGGCTGCAAGCGGATCGCGGTGCCCGCGCTCGGCACCGGCGCCGGTCGGGTGAGCATGGAGATGAGCGCGAACGCGATGATGACCGCGCTCCGCTGGCACATCATGCTCGGCGGCTCGCGCCTGCGCGAGATCCGCGTCGTGCTCGCCGACGAGGCCAAGCAGCGCGTCTACCGCGACGTCGCCGAGGAGGCCATCCGCGGCCGCGAGGTCGCGGTCCGCGCCAAGGCCGATCTCGGCCTCCCCGCCGACGAGCACGAGGTCTTGCCCGAGGGCGCGACCTGCATCGACACCGACCAGCCCGAGAACGTCCCGCCCGTGTCGCGGGCCTGACGGGCCGCGATCAGGTCGCGGGGCGCGCGACGGAGGCCACGCCGTCGAGGCCCTCTTCGATCTCGACGCGGTTGCGACCGCCGCGCTTGGCGCGGTACATGGCCGCGTCCGCGCGCGCGACGATCTCGGCCGTCACGAACTCGTTGCCGTCCTCGGCCGCGGCCACGCCTGCGCTGAAGGTGATCGGGCGGGCGGCCCCGCCGTCGAGCGACAGCGGCCGCTGCGCGAGCTCGGCGCGGACGCGATCGGTCACGAGCTTCGCCGCGCGGGCGTTGCACGAGCGGAGCAGGAGGACGAACTCCTCGCCCCCGTACCGGAACGCGGTGTCGTCCTCGCGCAGGGTGGCCTTGAGGATCGAGGCGACGTGGGAGAGGACGTGATCCCCGACCTCGTGCCCGTAGGTGTCGTTGATGCTCTTGAAGTGGTCGAGGTCGAGCACCACGAGCGCGAACGCCTTCCGGTGGCGGCGCGCGTGCGCCGACTCCTCGCGGAGGCGGCGCTCGAACTGGCGCCGGTTGAAGAGCCCCGTCAGCGGGTCGACGGTCGCGTTCTCGAGAGCGCGCTCGAGCCGCCAGGTGAGCTCGCGCTCGCGGCGCGCCCTCTGGCTGAGGCCGCGGATCTTGGCGGCGAGGAGGCCTGGCCCCACCGGGCCCGCGATCGCGTCGGCGGCGCCCGCGTCGATCACGCGCGCTTGCCCCTCCTCGGGCGTCGAGGCGTCGAGCAACACGAGCATCGGCGGCGCGGGAGGCGGCAGCGCGACGCGCAGCTCCTTCTGCACGTCCACCGCCGACTCCGGGCTCTTGGCGTCGAGGATGACGCAGTCTGCGCCGTTGGGGAGCACGGGCAAGAGCGCGCGCGCCTGCTCGACCCCGTCGGCCTCGAAGACCGGGATCTGCGGCGGCACGAGCCGCACCACCATCGCGCGCAGCTCTGCCCGCGGGCTGACGACGAGGAGCACACCTGTCGCCTCCGTGAACGAGTCCCTGGGCCCGGGGCTGAGCGTGTTCAACGCCCCCGAGCATAGATGGCGGACGCGCCAAAATCGAGCCTCATTCGGCTCGTTTCGCGGCCTCGGCGTCGGACGATGGGCCCGGGCGCGGCGGCCGCATGACGAGCGCCGCGCCGCCGAGGACGAGCGCGCCGCCGACGAGCGCCGCCATCCCGATCGGCTCCCCGAGGGCGAGCGCCGCGATGACGACGGCGCCGAAGGGCTCGAGCAAGGTGAGGATCGACGCGTGGGTCGCCGGCACCCGGCGCAGGCCCCACACGAAGAGGAGCCCGCCGACCACGCCGGGGCCGGCCGCGCCCACGAGGAGCGGGCCGAGCGTCGCCGAGCTCACGTGCGCGAGCTCGCCCCGCGGCGCCACGAGCAGGAGCGCCGGGAGCGCGACGAACCCGTGGTAGAACATGAGCTCACTCCCCGAGAACGCGTGGGCGAGGCGCTTGTTGACGAGGACGTTGCTCGCGTAGAACACCGCGCTCGCGGCGCCGCACGCCGCGCCGAGCGCGTCCCGCGGCCCGAGGCGCGCCGACCACGGCGCGAGGAGCACGACGAGGCCGCCGAACGCGATCGCCACCGCGACGTACACCGTCGCCCGCGGCCGCTCGCGCGCGACGAGCGGCGCCGCGAGGGCGACGAAGATCGGCGCGAGGTAGTGGGTGAGGACGGCGATCGCCACCGAGGTCATCTGGTAGGCCGCGAAGAAGAAGAGGACGTTCGCCGCGTCGGCGACGCCGAGCCAGGCGACGCCGAGCCACTCGCGCGCGGTCGCCTTCGCCCGCACGCGGTCCTTCACCATCGCGACGCCGCTCCCCGCCGTCAGCACCACCATCACGATCGCGGACTGGCTGGCGGGCGCGAGGGCGCCGCCGCGCGCGGCCCACTTCAAGATCAAGGGCCACGTGCCCCAGCCCAGCGCCGCGGCGGCGACGAGGGCGTAGCCGAGGAGCCGGGGGTTCACGGAGTCTCGGCGAGGCGCTTCAGGCTCGCGAGCATGTTGAGCGCGTCGAGCGGCGTGAGGCGGTCGCAGTCGAGCGCCCGCAACGTGTCGAGCGCCGGGTGCGTCGCGGGCGCGGGCGCGTCGGTGGCGAACAGCCCGAGCTGCTTCTTCTTTTTCTTCCCCGTCGGCCCTCGGGCGACCTCGCCGAACGTCTCGAGCCCGTCGAGGATGGCGCGCGCGCGCGCGAGGACGGGCTCGGGGAGGCCGGCGAGGCGCGCGCACGCGACGCCGTAGCTCCGGGACGCGGCCCCGAGCTCGACGCGGTGGAAGAAGACGATGGTGCCCTCGTGCTCGCGGGCGGCCACGCTGTAGTTCTGCGCGTGCTCGGCGTCTTGCACGAACCGCGTCAGCTCGTGGTAGTGCGTGGCGAAGAGCGCGCGACAGCGGACCACGTCGTGCAGGTACTCCGCGACCGCCCACGCGATGGCGAGGCCGTCGTAGGTGCTGGTCCCCCGGCCGATCTCGTCGAGCACCACCAGCGAGCGCGACGTCGCGCGCGCGAGGACGTTCGCGGTCTCCTTCATCTCGACCATGAAGGTGCTCTCGCCGAGCGAGAGGTTGTCGCTCGCGCCGACCCGGGTGAGCACGCGGTCGACGACGCCGACGTGGGCCCGGCGCGCGGGGACGAACGAGCCCATCTGCGCGAGGACGACCGCGATCGCGACCTGGCGCATGAACGTCGACTTGCCCGACATGTTGGGGCCGGTGAGGAGCCAGAGGCGGGTCCGGCCGCTCTCGGCGCGCGCCGAGGCGTCGAGCAGCACGTCGTTGGGGACGAATCGACCCGCCGCCGCCAGGCGCTCCACCACCGGGTGGCGGCCGTCCTCGACCTCGATGACGCTCGAGTCGTCGACGGTGGGCCGGGCGAAGTCGCCCTGGTGCGCGATCTCGGCGAGCGCGGCCGCGACGTCCCACTCGGCCAGCCGCGCCGCGACCCCCGCCAAGCGCTCGTGCTCCGCGCCCACCGTGTCGACGAGGGCGCCGAAGAGCTCCGCCTCGCGGGTCGACGTGCGGACCTCCGCGTGCGCGAGCTTGTCGGCGAGGTCATCGAGCTCGTCGGTCGTGTACCGCTCGCCGGTGGCGATGGTCTGCTTGCGGCGCCACGTCTTCGGCACCTTGCCGAGGTTCGACTTCGTGACCTCGATGTACCAACCGAAGACGCGTGTATACCGCAGCTTGAGGCTCGACACCCCGGTCGCCTCGCGCATGCGCGCCTCGAGCTCCACGATGAGGCGCTGCCCGCCCTGAGCGAGCGCGCGCACCTCGTCGAGCTGCGCGTCGTACCCCTCGCGGACGACGCCGCCATCGGCGAGCTTGATCGGCGGCTCGTCGACCAGCGCGCGATCGAGGAGCGCGCGGAGCGCGTCGCACGTGTCGACGAGCTCACCGGAGCCGCCGGCGAGCGCCTCGCGCACCGCCGGATCTTTGCTCGCGGCGATGGCGCGCTCGAGGCCCGGCAAGACCGCGAGCGAGCCGCGCAGCGCGGCGAGGTCGCGCGGCGCCGCGCGGCCGGGGACCGCCGTGGCCGCGAGCCGCTCCACGTCGCGCACCTGATCGAGGAGCGCTCGCACCTCCGCGCGCAGCCCGGGGGCGGTGACGAAGACCTCGACCGCGTCGAGGCGGCGGCGAATGGCGGCGACGTCGGTGAGCGGCGCCAGCAACCGCCGCCGGAGGAGCCTGGCTCCGGGCGCGGTGCGCGTCGCGTCGAGCTGGGTGAGCAGCGCGCCGCGCGCGCTCCCGTCCATCGAGCGCACGAGCTCGAGGTGCTGCTGGGTCGACTCGTCGAGCACGAGCGTCGACCCCGTCTCGATGCGCACGAGCCTACGGATCGGCAGCGGAGTGTCGATCTCGCACGCGCGCGCGACGCGGAGGCAGCGCGCGGCCGCGATCACGGCGAGGGGCTCGCAGCCGCTCCGCGCGGCCTCGCCGGCGCCGATCACCACGTCCACCAGAGAGACGGCGGCCACCTCCGTGAGCGCCTCGCGGTCGTCGCGCACCGCCGCCCGAGGGCGCGCGGCCTTCACCGCCGGCGCGAGCGACGCAGCGCCCGCCGACAGGAGGACCTCACGAGGGTCGGCGCGCGCGATCTCGGCGAGGGCGGCGCCTTCGTCGGCGGCGAACGCGGCGAGGAGCTCGCCGGTCGAGGCGTCGAGCGCCGCCACGCCGTAGCCGGCGCCCGGCTCGTGCTCGACGGCGACGAGGTAGCTGTTCTTCGACGCCTCGAGGCCGAGATCGTCGAAGACGAGCGCGGGGGTGACGACGCGCACGACCTCGCGGGGCACGATGCCCTTCACCGTCGCCGGATCGGCCATCTGCTCGCAGATCGCGACCTTGAAGCCCTGGTCGAGGAGGCGCTGGATGTACTGCGACGCCGCGTGGTAGGGCACGCCGCACATCGGGATCTCGTCGGCCGCGCCCTTGTTCCGGGCGGTGAGGGTGAGGTCGAGCGCGCGCGCGACGGTGACGGCGTCCTCGAAGAAGAGCTCGTAGAAGTCGCCGAGGCGGAAGAAGAGCGCGGCGTCCGGGTATTTCGCCTTCGCGTCCCGATACTGGCGCATCACCGGCGTGTCCGCCGCCGACTTCTTGCTGGTCTTGTCCGTCGACCGCTCGCTCACGAAGGCAGCTTTACCACTACTCGGGCCCGCGTTCTCGGCGGAGAGCGACCCGCGCGGATCTCAGAAGAACGGCGGGCGGGCGAAGGTGACGTTGGCGAGATCGATGAGGATCAGCCCCTGCGCCGAGCCGTCCACGACGGCGAGCTGCCCGAGCGACTCGATGAACCGCATCGACTGCGGCGACACCGCGGTGCTGCCCGCGCCCGTCGCGATGCTCTGGAAGACGAACTCGCCCCGCGTCCCGAACTTGAACGTGAGGTCGCGGGTGGGTGCGGTCCCTACCCCGTTGAAGATCACGAAGGAGAACATCGGGTTGCGCATCGCGAGGGCGCTGTTTCGGCTCGGCGCGAGCCCGACCAGCGCTCCGGCGTCGCTCGCGGGCCGAGGGACGGGCATGGCGCGCGCGTTGAGGAGCGCCTTGCCCCCGTCGCACGAGGCGGCGCAGCGGCCCGTCTCGGAGCGGACGACGTTGCGGAGGTAGCCGCTGGCCGTGCCGGTGGCGAGCCACTGGCCGCCGGCGCGGATCCGGAAGCGGATCTGATCGTGGAAGCAGCGACGGGCGAAGGCGAGGAGATCGCGGTTGGTGTCGTCGGCGGCTGCGATGAGCCGCGTGCCGACCGCGCGCGGGCTCTTCGGGTAGAAGAAGCGAGAGAGCACCAGGCGGTCGTCGTAGGCCTCGAGGATGGGGAAGTCGCGCTCGAGACTCGCGTCGCCGGCGGGCCCGAACGCGCGCGAGCACGCCTCGAAGCGGCGCTGCGCGGTGTCGAGCTGCGGCAGCTCCGGCCAGCGCTCCGCCCAGTAGCCGCTGTCGCCGGGGAGGAGCTCGTCGGTGATCTGCACGTAGTCCGCCGTGCGGACGTCCATCCCCTCGGCGTCGGGCCATTTGCGGATCTTGAGCT
>JAEUKG010000185.1 GCA_016794325.1 Myxococcales bacterium
CGCCAAGAAGTGAAGCGCGCCGAGCCCGCGAGCCGCGCCGGTCAGAGCGTCGCGCCGTCTGCGTAGCGGCGCCGCGCCCACTCCGCGAGGACGATGCCCGCCGCCACCGCCACGGGCAGCGAGTGGTTGACGCCGTGGATCGGGATGGCGACGACGCGATCGGCGCGCCGCAGCACGGCCTCGGGGACGCCGAAGCGCTCGCTGCCGAACACCAAAACGACGCCGGGGGGGAACGGCGCGGCGTAGAGGCTCGCGGTCGCGTGGTCCTTCTCGAGCGCCCACAGCGGCCGGCCCGCGACGCGGTCGAGGAAGTGATCCTCCGTCGCACACGCGACGATATTCTCGTACTTGTGCATCCCCATCGACGCCTTCTCGTAGTGGGGGGCGCCGCCGACGAGGAAGATCTCGCGGACCAAGAACGAGTGGGCGGTGCGGATGATGGCGCCCGTCGCGAACGCGTTGCCCGGCGTCATCACCGCCACCGAGACGTCGTTGCGGAGGGGCCCGAGGAGCTCTCGGACGACCTCGGCAGGCTCGTCGATGGGAGAGGAAATCGGCATGGCGCGCGAGAACCCGGTTATACTGTGGAGTCGTGCGTGGTCGAAAGGTCGCAGTCGCAGCTTCCGTCGCCGTCGCTCTCGCCGTGGGCTGTGGCCTCACGACGATCGGGGAGCGCCCCGACGAGCCCGGCAAAGACGCCTCGGTCGACACCTACGTCGACCCCGGGCCCGACGTTCGCTGGGAGGCGGGGCCTCCGCCCGACGCCGGGATCGACGCCGAGCCCGACGCGCCCCCGGTCTTCCCGTCGAACTTGCCGCCGGGCTTCGCCGGCGTCGACGGCGGCGACGGCGGGGTGGTGACGATCGGCGCCGTCGACCCGGTCACGATCAACACGAGCTCGCCGCCCGTCGTCACCGGCACGATCGAGGGAGACCACGCGCTCCTCGAGACCGCCGACGGCAAATACGTCGTGCTCGTCGGCGGGAGCGTGGTCGTCACCACGAACGTCCTCACCGTCACGGGGCCTCGACCGCTCATCCTCGTCTCGCTCGGCGATCTCGTCGTCGATCAAGGCGTCGCGGCGAACGCGGTGCACGAGCTCGCGGGCCCCGGCGGGCTCGACGCCGGCCCCGGGGTCGGCCACACGGCGACCGGCGGGAGCTCGAGCCAGGCGGGCGGCGGCGGCGGCGCCGGGCACGCGACGGCGGGCGCGAACGGAGGCCCCGGCGCGACCGGGACGGTGCCCGGGGACGCTGGCGCAGCGTACGGTTCCGCCCTCACCCTCACCGCGGGGTCGGCTGGGGGCGCCGGCAAGATCAACAACGCCTCGCCCCCGTGCAGCTTCGGCGGCGGCGGCGGCGGCGCGATCCAGCTCAGCGCGTTCGGCAAGCTCTTCGTCGTCGGCCCGTCGGCGGTGCTCAACGTGAGCGGCGGCGGCGGCCGAGGCGGCTGCAACAACAGCGGCGGCGGCGGCGGCGGAAGCGGCGGGACCCTGCTCCTCGAGGCGAAGAAGGCGGTCGTCCTGAACGGCGGCGTGCTCTTGTCGGCGGGCGGCGGCGGCGGCGGCGCCGGCAGCGGCAGCCCCGGCGGCGACGGCCTGGACCCGGACCCGCTGAACCCCCTCGCGGCGGCGGCCGGCGGCGGGCGCAACGGCGGCAGCGAGGGCGACGGCGGGCACGGCGGCTGGGAGGCGGGCCTCCCCACTCCCGGGAGCAAAGGCAACTCGCGCGGCGGCGGCGGCGGCGGCGCGGTCGGGCGCATCGTCGTGCGCGGCACCGTCGAGGTCCTCGACGCGTCGGTCGCGAGCCCGAGCTTCGTCGTCACGAAGTGACGCGCCCGCGCAGGCGCCGCGACGCGCGGGCCGGCGTCGTGGCATGATGCGGGGCCATGCACCCGGCGCTCGCGGTCTTGCTCGGCGTGATCGAAGGCCTCACCGAGTACTTGCCGGTGTCGTCGACGGGGCACCTCATCCTCACGAGCAGGCTCTTCGACCTCCTCGTCGAGTACCTCGCGACCCGCGGGGTGACGACCACGATGACGTTGAAGGGCGAGGGCCCCGACGCCTTCGACATCGTCATCCAGCTCGGCGCGATCCTCGCCGTCCTCGTGCACTTCCGGAGCTTGCTCGCCAAGCGGGTCGCCGGGCTCGTGTCCCGCGATCCCCTGGCGATCCGGCTCTTTTCGTCGATCGCGGTGGCGTTCGTGCCCACCGCCATCTCCGGGCTCCTCCTGCGCAAGATCATCAAGCACTACCTCTTCGCGCCGATCCCGATCGCGGTCGCCCTCATCGCCGGAGGCGTGATCATGATCGTGACCGAGCGCCTGCGGAAGCGACGCGGGGAGGTGGGCTTGGTCGGGCTCGAGCACGTGACCCCGAAACGTGCATTGTACATCGGTCTCGGGCAGTGCGTCTCGATGTGGCCGGGCAGCTCGCGGTCGATGTGCACCATCCTCGCTGGGCAGATGACGGGCCTGTCGACCGCGACCGCGGCCGAGTTCTCGTTCCTGCTCGGGCTCCCCACCCTCGGGGCGGCCACGCTCTACGAGGCGATGAAGTCGCGCCACGCCCTGATGACCCAGATCGGCGGCCCGAGCATCCTCGTGGGGCTGGTGGTCTCCTTCCTCGTCGCCTGGGCGGTGGTCGCCCTCTTCATCCGCTACCTCCAGCAGCGCGGCCTGGAGCCGTTCGCGTACTACCGGATCGTGGCCGGCGCCCTGATGCTCCTCGTCTTCCTGCGGTGACGCGGGGGCCGGTCAGGGGGTGCAGGAGCGCCCCGGGGCGTGGTAGTCTCTCGGGCGACATGCGAACCGCGACCTTCGTTTCGCTCTTCCTCGCCGTAGCCACCACGACCGTCGCCGGATGTGGAGGGAGCTTCCCGCCCCCGTCCGAGCGCCTCGCCACCGCCGAGGCCGCCGCGCGCAGCGCGCGCGAGCTCGGGGCCGACAAGGACCCGAAGGCGGCGCTGCACCTCAAGCTCGCCCAGGAGCAGATCGATCAGGCCAAGGCCCAGATGAAGGCCGAGGAGAACAAGAAGGCCGATCAGACCCTCTCCCGCGCCGGCGCCGACGCCGAGCTCGCGGTCGCGCTCGCCAAAGAGAACAACGCGCGCACCGAGACCGAGAAGGCCAAGGAGAAGATCAAGTCGCTCAAGAAGGAAGGCAAGTAGCGAACATGCGTACCGTCACCGCACTCCGCCTGTCGCCGACGACCTCGGCGATGGCCCTCCTCGCAGTCCTCTCCCTCGCCGCCGTCGGCTGCGGCAGCACGCTCCCGCCGAAGGAGCTCGTCGACGCTCGCGCGGCCTACGACACCGCGTCCAAGGGCCCCGCCGCGCAGCAGACGCCGGCGGAGCTCCACACCGCGCGGCAAGCGCTCGACCAGGCCGAGCGCCTCTTCAACGACGAGGGCGACGGTCAGGTCACCAAGCACGCGGCGTACGACGCGATCCGCAAGGCGCAGGCGGCCGACTCGATGGGCCGCACCGCGGTCCTCGCCAAGGAGAAGGAGGCCGCCGAGAAGGACGCGCAAGCGCTCGAGGGCGACATCCACAGGAAGACGCAGGGCGAGCTCGCGAAGACGAAGGCGGAGCTCGAGCGCGAGCGCGCCGCCCTCGAGAAGAGCCGCGAGCAGCTCGAGCGCGAGCGCATCGCCCGCGAAGAGGCCGAGAAGAAGGCGGCCCAAGCGCTCGCCGACCTCCGCAAGTTCGCCGAGGTCAAGAGCGAGGCCCGCGGCACCGTCATCACGCTCTCGGGCGGCGTGCTCTTCGTGTCGAACGAGTCCACGCTGTCGGCGGGGGCGATGGCCAAGCTCGCCGAGGTCTCGGACGCGCTCATCAAGAGCGATCCCGACTCGAGCATCACCATCGAGGGCCACACCGACAACCAGGGCCAGGCGAAGTACAACGACGAGCTGTCGCAGAAGCGCGCCGACGCGGTGCGCGACTACTTCGTCTCGCGCGGCATCGCCAAGGACCGCATCAAGTCGAACGGCCTCGGCGCGGCGCGCCCCATCGCGCCGAACACCTCGCCCGAGGGCCGCGCCAACAACCGGCGCGTCGAGATCATCATCACCCCGGCCAAGAAGTAGCGGCCGCCCCCGCGGCCTCGCGCCGTCCCCGGGCTTCCGAAATGCGTTGGCCAGCCAACGAATTTCGGGGACGGCGCGCCGCCCGCTCGTCGGGGGGCGCGGGCCCGCGCCCGTCCATGGCGCGGCTATCTCTCCGATTTTACGCCGGTATTCAGCGCGCCTGATCGCTCTTGACAGAATCGCGCCCGAGACTAGAGTGCGCGCTCCCCCGGGCCCTTTTGCGGAAAATCCGCGGAAAATCGCCGGGAGCTTCGAGACGACATGCCGACGATCAACCAGCTCATCAACCAGGGACGCGAAGCGGCCCGCGTGAAGACGGCCTCTCCGGCCCTCAAGTCCTGCCCGCAGAAGCGCGGCGTGTGCGTCCGCGTCTACACGACGACGCCGAAGAAGCCGAACTCGGCCCTCCGGAAGGTCTGCCGCGTGCGCCTCACCAACGGGATGGAAGTCACCAGCTACATCCCGGGCGAGGGTCACAACCTCCAGGAGCACTCGGTCGTGCTCATCCGCGGCGGTCGCGTGAAGGACCTGCCGGGTGTGCGCTACCACGTCGTCCGTGGAACGCTGGACGCTTCGGGCGCGATCGGCCCGTCGTCGACGAACAAGGTCAACCGCAACCGCAAGCGCTCCAAGTACGGCGTGAAGCGGCCCAAGAGCTGATAGGGAGTATCCGCCATGCCCCGCCGACGCGAAGTTCCGAAGCGCAAGATCATTCCCGATCCGAAGTTCAAGGACAAGCTCGTCTCCAAGTTCACGAACACGCTGATGCTCGGTGGCAAGAAGGCCACCGCCGAGGGCATCCTCTACGGCGCGTTCGACATCATCAACGAGCGCCACAAGGAGGACCCCCTCGAGGTCTTCCGCAAGGCCCTCGACAACGTGAAGCCGAAGCTCGAGGTCAAGAGCCGGCGCGTCGGCGGCGCGACCTACCAGGTCCCCGTCGAGGTTCGCCCGGAGCGCCGCGTCGCTCTGGCGATGCGCTGGATCGTCACCTACTCCCGCGACCGCGGCGAGAAGACGATGCGCGAGCGCCTCGCGGCCGAGTTCGTGGACGCCTCGCAGGGCCGCGGCAACGCGGTGAAGAAGAAGGACGACACGCACAAGATGGCCGAGGCCAACAAGGCCTTCGCGCACTACCGCTGGTGAGCGGCACGCCGCGCGCGCGGTGAGAGGAGAGCGGGAGATCGCCGAGAGGCGCTCCCGCTCTTCGCCATTTCGGGGGACGGATTCAGTCGGCGAAGGTGACGAGGTCGCCCTTGTCGTCGAGCGCGAAGACGTCGGGCCCGTCGGTGGCGATGGCCGCGAACATGCCCACGCGGCGCGCGATCCCGCCCGACTTGGGCGCGCGGAACGTGAGGCCCCCCGTCCCGCCTTGCTGGATGAACACGCTCGACCGGCCGACCACGATCGCGCCGATGTCCTCGACTCCACCGACGACTCGTTCGGCCTTGCCGCCCGCGCGCCGGACGCGCCAGACCTCCCCGGCTCGGTACACGGTGCTGTCGAGGAAGCAGCTCGGAACCTTCGCCCCGGGGGGGGCCGGGCCGTTCGGGACGACGGTGCCCGGCCCCAGCACCGACCAGTAGACGAACTCCCCGTCGACCGCGATCCCCTGTCCGTCGCCCGTGCTCGCGAGGTGAGTCACGGCGTCGGTGCGCATGGAAAATCGCATGACCGAGCCCGAGGCGATCAGGAACACGTCATCGCCCGCGGTCGCGATGGCGCTCACATGCTGGCCGCTCATGCGGCGAATGACGGGGCCGTTCGCCACCGGTCGAACGTCGATTCCGTCGAGCATCGACGCCGACACGAGCGTCTCTCCGACGAGCGCGACGTTCCCGCGGCGCGCCGGAGCGAAGGAGAGCAGCGTCGTGGGCCTGGGAGACACCGGGCCATGCGGGAGGGGCATGGAGCGATGCAGGCTCCCGCCCTCCAACCATTGGACGCTGGTCGGCCCCGCCGCGACCGGCGCGTCGACCGCGTCGTCGATCCGCTCGACCGCGCCGCCGCCGCGAGGCACCGACTCGAGGACGCCCGCGTGGGAGAGGAACACCCGGTCGCCGCTCACGGCGATGGAGGAGCGCCACTGCCCCGTCGGAGGGGTTCGGTGGAGGAGCACCCTGGGAGCAGTCGCTGCGCGTGGACTCGTCGTCGGTGATCCGTTCGCGGCGCGCTGCGCCGGCGCGGGGGCGGCGAGGAGGGCGGTGACGAGGAGCGACGAAACGAAGATCGGGGTTCGCATTCCGGTCTCTCGGCCGCGAGGACGGCCGAGTTGCGGAGAATCGTCAGGGCGCCGAGAAGGCGACGAGGCGGCCGCCGGCGAGCACGAAGGCCTCGCCGCCGTGGACGGCGAACCGAGAGCTAGCCGTGTGGGGATAGCGAGAGGCGGGCGGCCCCGCGGACTTGGCGCGCTCGATGAGGCTCCCGCCGGCCGAGTAGAGGACCGAGGTCCCGCCCACCGCCACTGAGGTGGCGTGGACGAGCCCCTTCTCGAGGACCTCGACCGAGCCGCCCGCGCGGGGAACGCGCCGGAGCTCCCCGCGCTCCACGAGCGGCGCGACCGTGGCCGCGGGGCAGGGGGGCCGCTTGCAGGGGGCGGGCTTCGGCGTCTCGAACGGACCCTGCGCGATCCAGTACACGTGGGTGTCGTCGAGGGCCATGTCGTAGGGGTTGTCGCCGGCGGTCGCGAGCTCGACCGGCGCGCCGCCGGCGCGGGGCACGCGGAGCACCTGGCCCATCCCGAAGTGGTCGCCGACGAGCAGATACACGTCGTCGCCTGCGAGGACGATGCGGTGGGTGGTGGGGACGGCGGCGAGGTTCTCGGGAGCGCCTCCGCTCTTCGGGACGCGGCGGAGCTGGGCCTTCGGCCCGACCATCGGGCTCGGCCCGGAGACGCTCCCGTGGCTCACCCAGTACACGTGGGTCGCGTCGGCGGCGATCGCGGTGGCGTCGGCCTCGCTCGCGACCAGCTCCTTCGCGGCGCCTCCCGCGGCGGGCACGGTCCACACGCCGCCGCCGTGGACGCCGCCCTTGGCGACCACCCAGTAGACCGCGCCGCCCTCGACCGCGACGTCGCGCGCCCACTCGGTGGGCGCGAGCACGTTCGGGTCTCCGCCCGCGCGGCCGACCCAGAACGTGCCGTGCGCGCCTTGGTAGCTCGCGCCGTAGACGGCGCGGTCGTCGGCGGCGAGGCCGAACGCGTACGGCGCGACGGGCGACACCACGCGGGACTTGCCGAAGCTCGCCGGCGCCTTGGGGAGCGCGACCGGCGCCGCCGCGGTGGGAGCCTTCGGCGCCGGCGCCGCCGCGGGAGGCGCGGCGGAGCTCGCGGGGGGCGAAGTCGACGTCGACGACGTCACGGGAGCGGCGGACGGAGGCGCGGCCGCGGGCTGGCAGGCGGCGACGAGGAGGCAGAGAGCGGCGCGACGAAAGCGCATCGGTTCGTGTTGGACGGCAGAGCGCATCGGAAGATCCAATCCTTCGGCGTGGATCCAGAGCGATCCACGCCACACCGCTCACTGGGGCTCGGGCGGCTTGGGATCGTCCGGCGGGCGGGGGACGTCGTTGCGGAGCCACACCTTGTATTCGCCGTAGGTGCGGACGAGGTAGTAGTTGTCCTGAACCCACGCGGCGCTCGTCGGGCACGTGTGCTGGAAGTCCTCGAGCGCGTTCTGGTACGTGATGAGCGGCGACTTGTCGATGAAGACGAACGCGGGCGGCGGCTTGGCCTTCAGCTTCGCGAGCATGTCGGCCTCGTGCTCGTCGCGCTTCTGCCGGATGACGGCGGCCTCGGCGTCGGTCGGCTTCGCGGTCCAGCCGCCGTCGAGCGCGGCGTCGGCGTTGAGGTCGTACGCGTAGACGTACGGCGTCGCCGAGAGGCGCCGCGCGAGGAAGAGCACGTACGGATCCATCCCGTAGGTCTGCACGCGGTCGTTCGGGCCCGTGACCTTGCCGAGGAACGCGGCGGTCTGGCGCATCTCCCACGGGTAGAAGTCGTGGGTCTTGAAAGTGTCGAAGTACTCCTTCCACGTGCGCCGCTCGGCGGTCTCGCCGCCGGCGAGGATCCACACGTTGCGGATATGCGGCGAGGTGCGCATGCTCGACGCGAGCTCGAGCCCGAGGCCGCACGCGGCGCCGATGGCGAGGTAGCGCCCCCACGGGCGCCGCTTCGCCGGGGAGCGGTGGCGCTCCCACAAGAAGAGGACGACGATCAGCCAGCCGATCCACGTCGAGGCGGTGAGCGGGTGGAAGTGGTAGCCGAACCCCTTGCGCTGCGCGAGCACGTTGGCGAGCGCGGCGAGGGGGAAGAGCGCAGCCGCGAGCGCGCGCCGCGGCAGCGTGCCGGTCGCGACGAGCGCGAGGAGGACGACCGTGCACGCGACCGCGGGGGTCGAGGTCAGGATCGCGCCGTCTTCGCCGAGGATCTCCTGCGGCGACTTCGCCCAGATGAAGCGGTAGACGGCGGGCACGTCCTTGAAGGCGATGCGCGCGAAGGCCGCCGCGTCGCCCCGCGCGAACAGGAACGCGAGCGGCGGGAGCGACCCGACCGCGCCGCCGGCGGCGAACACGGCGAGCCGCTTCTTCCACCCGAGGCGCGCGCTCGTGTCGAAGAGGAGCACGAGCGCCTGGGCCGCGGTGAAGAAGACGAAGCTCGGCTTGCCGTACCAGGTGATGACCGAGAGCGCGCCCACCGCGGCGACGCGCAGGGTGGCCGCGCGATCGGTGCGCGGCGGCCACGCGAGCTGCAGCGCGAGGCTCGGCAGGAGGAACCAGTCGCAGAACGACTCGCGCTGCGCCTGGTTCCAGTAGAAGTAGATCTGGTACTGCCCCATGAGGGCGACCCACGCCGCGAAGGCCCATCCCACCCGATCGAGCCAGCTCGGAGGGGCGCCGGCCTTCCGCCCGAGACCCGGGAGGCACGCGCCGACGAACGCGAACGCCACGCTCGACGCGAGGATGTCGAGGACGTGGAAGCGGTGCTCGTCGGCGCCGCCGAGCTTCAAGAAGACGAGGTGCACGCGGTGCACGAGGGGGCCGTTGGCGTCGCGGACGTCGCGGTAGTCGACGTCGCCCTGGGTGATCGCCCACGCGAGGTACTGGAAGATCCCCTGATCGCGCCCGAGGGTGGTGAGGACCGAGCGCTGGGTGGCGTCGACCACCCAGAAGAGCGGGATGAGCGCGAACGCCATCGGCGCGAGGAGCGAGCGGCGGGCGACCAGCAGGTCGCGCACGGTCACGAGGGAGCGGGCGAAGGCGACGAGCCGATCGCGCAGCGAGCTCGCGCGGCGGGACGCGGGAGGGTCGGCCTCGCGGGGGGGAGCCTCTCGGGCGCTCATGCGGAAGGTGCAGACTACCACCTTCGAGGCCCCGCCCGCGCGGAGAACCCGCGATCCGGGCCTCGATCCTCACTCGACCGGGACGGCGACGGCGACGGGCGCCGGGACCGGGGCCGGGGGCGGCGCGCCTCCGCAGCTCACGCGGGTCGCCTCGACGCACTGCTCGATCCACCCGTTGCAGAGGGCGACGTAGCTCGGCGCCTGGTTGGGGCGGCCGAAGTGGTCGTTGCACGTCCAGTAGCTGCCGACGACGGCCCAGCGGTAGTAGTCGGTCTTCCAGTTGCCGATGACGCCTGCGCACGCCGCGCGGGCGAGGGCGGGGTCGAAGGCCGCGCCGAAGCCGCCGGACTGGTTGCAGCCCACGGTGGTGAAGCCGGGGTTGCCGTTCTGCGCCGGCGGGAGCGGCTTCGCGGTGCAGTAGCTGATCGCGTTCATGACGTCGTCGAGCACGGTCTTCAGCCAGCCGAGCACGGTCACGATGACGCCGTAGCCGGCGGCGACGTGGTGCGAGAGGAGCCCCATCTGCGCCGCGGCGTCGGCGACGAGCGCGCTCACGGTGGCCCAGTCGGCGCCGTGCTCGACGAGGTGGACGACGTGGTGGAACGTGGCGAGGAGGCCGCCGAGCTCGAGGAGGAACGCCCCGGCGCTGGCCTCGGCGGCGACGAGCATCTCGGCGCTGATGGTGGTGCTGAGGAGCGCGGCTTGGGAGCTGGCGATGTAGAAGGCGAGTGCCTCCCAGATCAGCGCGACCTCCACGACCGCGAGGGTGATGATCGCGGCGTCCAGCACGACGGCCCCGATGGCGTACCCGCAGGCGCCGTTCGAGCCGAGCGGCATGCCGTCGGTGTTCACGGCCCGCGCGGACTCTCCCGCGGCGGGGAGGTGGATCGGCCGCCCGAGCACCCGCGAGACCGCGAGCGCGCGCTCGCGCTGGGGCATCTCCGCCGAGAGCGACTCGCGCGCCACGACGGCTCCACCCGAGAGGCGCGCGAGCTCCACCGTCGTCGGGCTGGTGCGCGTCACCGCGGCGGTCTGACCGTCGCCGAGCTCGAGCACCGTCGGCCGCCGCGCCGCCGGGTTCGCCTCGAAGGCGCGCCTCAGGATCGCGCGCTGGGCCTCGGTCATGGAAGGCGCGTTGGCGGTGGCGGGCCCGCTGGGCGAGGCCGCGACCGCCGGCGCCTCGTCGGGCTCGCTGCTGGCCGCCGCGCACCCGACTTGGGCGAAGACGAGGTGGGCGACGGCGACGAGCGCGACGTTGGCGGAGAAGGCGCTGACGATCTTCGAGGGCTTGTTGGACATGGTGGGCTCCTTGGGAGAGGTGCCCACGCTCATCGCAAGCGGTATTCCAAACCGTCTAGCGCGCGAAAGAGGCGCAATTTGCAGCGTTTCGTCAAAAAGACTGTGCAGTCTGTATGGATCCGCGATGGCTCATCCGAGGATCGGCGCGGCGTCGGGGCGCGGCACCTACATCGAGACTACGGGGTCTCGATCGCGGGCTCCTTGACGTGCGCGTCGAGGGGCGAGACGCCGGCGTCCGTCGGACCAGCGCCCGAGTCTGCCGGAGCGCCCGCGTCGACCGGCTCTTCGACGACCTCGGCGTCCTCCACCGCGGCGTCCTTCTCGCCGCAGGACATCGCGCCACGTTTCGACGTATTGCCGAACGTCGCAGCGTCGCCGATCTCGCACTCGAGCTCCATCTCCATGTTCGCGCCCTTGCC
>JAEUKG010000261.1 GCA_016794325.1 Myxococcales bacterium
GCGGCGACGCAGGAGTCGGCGGCGGCTGGCCTCTACGCCGACCTCGCCCTCGCGTGGAAGCGGCCGTGTCTCGTGCATATCGCACGCATTGCGTCGCCCCCCGCGAGCGGCAGCCTCGCGGCCCTCCAGCGCGCTTGGGACGCGGGGCTCGGAGGCGCGCTCATCGAGTCGGCGGGGGGCCTCACCGATCGCGCGGCGCGCGTGCTCGCGATCCCGCCCGAGGTGCCGCGCGCGCTCGACGACGAGGCGAAGAGGGCGCTCGCGCCCGTGCTCTGCGGCGACGGCGCTCCCTCTTGCGCGCGCTCTCGCGCCTACGTGCTCCGGGCCGAGGCGGCGTTCGCGGCGACGGTCGCGCGCGACGAGAAGCGGCCTCCTCCCGGCGAGCCGGATCGCTGCGAGCGCGCCGTCGATGCCTTTCGCGACGCCAGCGACCGGCCCACCGCGTTCGAGGCGTGGTCCTCCTGCGTCGCGCAGGCCGCGCCGCGCGCTTGGGTCTACGCCGACGTCCCGCTGCGCGGGCCGGAGCGCGGCTGGCTGGTCCTCCGCGGGCGGCGAGGGCACTACCAGTTCTCCGACGAGGTGCGAGCCTACGATCTCGCGACCGGAGCCGCGTACGCAGCGACGAGCTCGTCGGGCCTCGTCCTCGGGGTCGGCGGCGGCGTGGACATGGCGGGCACCGACGCAGCGCGGGCCGCCGCGGCGGAGGTGGGGCGGGTGGCGGTCGATCAGCTCCGCGAGCTCGCCTTCGTGCTCCTCGCCCGCAAGGCGGTGATCCAGGCCAGGGTCGGGACCCACCGAGTGACGGTGCCCGCGAATATCCCGTTCGAGATGACCCCGCCGGGGCGGCCCCGCCTCATGTCGACGTCGCGCAGCGGCGGCTGGCGGTCCAGCGCGCAGACCACGCTCGGCTTCGCCTGGGTCGACGGCGGCAAGGTCGTGGCGCGCGGCGAGCTGCGTTGGCCGACCGCTTCCGAGGTGGTGGACGACCACGCCGACACGCTGGTCCGGGTGATGGAGGCCGGGCTCGTGCGGGGCTGCGCGCCCGCGCGGCTGCCCAAGGGCCTCGCGGCGCTCGCGCGAGGCGGAGGCGCGGTCTCGACGATCGACGCCGATCCCGCGCGCCAGGGCGCCGTCCACGACGAGCTCGATCGCGCGCTCGAGGGCCTGGCTCCGCGGGCTTGCCCCGGCGCCCGCTGACCTTGGGCCCGCGAGGGCGGCCCCGCGCCGCGCGGTCAGCGCCCGAAGAACGGGAACACTTCCTCGCACTTCGCGTCGCAGATCTGGTGCTTCTCGACGCAGCCGAGGAAGGCCTCGCGCCCCATCGGCGCGGTGCGGTGGCAACGCGTGTCGACGATGGAGCACGCCTGCAGGCACGACATGTGGTCCTTGGGCGCGGGCACGTCGGGCGGGAAGTCGAGCGCGCCGGCCCCCGTCGGCGCGGGAGGAGCCGCCTTGCCGTCACCGTCACTCGGCGACGGCGCGCTCGGCCTGGGCGTCGGGCTCGGCGCCGTGGCGGTGGGCGCGACCGCGCCCTCGAGCAGGGCCCAGCGGCCGGAGTACGCCTGACAGGCGCCGGGGGCGATCACGACAAGTGTATTTTGCACCTTTTCGAAGCTGCCGCTGCAGGGCTCTTGGCCGCCCTCCGCGGAGAGCTCGAAGCGACACATCGCCCCGTCGCACTCGACGCTCTTGAAGGTGCGCGCCAGGACGGCGACGCGATCGAGCCCCGCCGACCCGCCCATCGAGGCTCCGCCGTTCGCGATCGCCGCGCCCTTCTTCGCGAAGAGGGACTCGAAGACTCCGAGATCGGCGCTCGCCGACGCCCGCACCACCGTGAGCGCCATGCCGCCGCGGCCGACGCTGAGCTCCGCGCGGGGGCTCCTGGGCCCGGTGTCGCGCGCGTAGGAGCCGAGGATCTCGCTCGAGACCTCGCCCTTCTTGCCACACCCGGCGGCGGCGGACACGACCAAGAGGAGCGCGATCCCCGCCAGAGCTCTCTGCATCCCGGAAGGGGTAAGTCGCTCGCCGACGCGCCGCAAGGTCGCGCCCGTCGGCGCCGGTCGGGGGAGATGTGGGCGCACGCTAGTTGGGGTCCTCCTCCGGGATCTACGCCGGCGTCGACGCCGATCTCCCCGCGTCGATCAGAGCACGAGCGCGAGGCTGTTCTTCACCTCGACGTCCCAGGGTTTCACCCCCTCGGGGGGCTCGGTGTCGTAGCGCACGCTCACCCCGATGCGGACCTTCAGCCGCGGGAGGACGTCGGTGGTGAAGACCGTCTCGTCGAAGAAGCGCGCGTCGGTCGGGCCGTCGAGGCGCGGCTGGAGGTAGGCCACCGTCGACAGGCGCATGCTCTTGCTGATGGCCCACGACGGCGCGAGGTAGATGCTCGCGCGGTGCGCGGTGACCTTGGCGGGCTCGGGATCGCGGAGGCGGCGGCCCTCGATCTCGTACTCGAACATGTACGCGGTGCCCAGGAACGCCTCGAACGAGCGCTCCTCGACGAGGGCGGTGCGCAGGCCCGCGCCGTAGAGGTTGCGCAGCTCGAGGCGGATGAAGCGATCGCGCTGCACCTGGGTGAAGACCTCGGCGGTGAACGGCCCGAGGAGCGCATAGTTGTATCTTGCATGCGCGAAGGCCTTGGCCACCTTCACCACGCTGTCGAACTCGGTGTAGTCGCCCTGCGCGCGCACGAACGCGAGGTGATCGCCGGAGTGGTAGCCGGCGAAGACGCCGGCGCCCGCGATGACGCCGGTGACGTTGCCCGCGCGCCCGGTGAAGTTCCCGTCGACGCTGCCGAAGACCGGGCTCGTCTTCACGTCGCGGCGGAGCGCCTCGGTGTTGACCTGCGCCGAAGCGGGGCGCGCGGCGAGGCCCGCAGCGAAGAGCGCCGCCGCCAAGGTGAAGATCGTGCGACGCCGGCGCATGCGGCGAGGATCCGAGCAGAGTCGCGGCGAAAGCCGAAGTTTTCGGCGGTCAGCGGGCGCGGCGGCGGACGTCGCCGGCCGACGTGATCTCGACGTCGCCCCCGCCCGGCAGCGTCGCCTTGACCACCCCCTCGCGCAGCCGCGCGAGCGGGATCCGCGCGTCGCCGGCGCCGAGGTCGCGCACCCGACCGAGGGCGACCGGGCTCGGCCACAGCGCGAGGCCCGCGGCGTCGTGGCGCGTGGCGACGACCGGCTCGCCGGGCTGCTTGCCGTCGTCGCTCGCGCCGGCGCTCGCCGCGATCTGGACGACGATCACGGTGTCGGCCGTGTCGGCGGCGATCGAGAGCGGCGCCGCCGCCGCCCGCGCGCGCCCGAGCGGCAAGCCCCGGCCCCACGCCATCGCGCCGGACTCGGTGACGAGCTGGGCCAGCGAGGGCGCGCCGGGGCGAGCGACCGCGACCACCCAGCCGCGCTTCGGCCAATAGAAGAGCGAGAGCGCCTCGCAGCGCTCGACCTGCATCACCTCGAAGTCCGCGAAGGGCGCGCCGTCGCCGTCCCAGAGGCGGAGCGCGACCCACGAGGTCGGCGGATCGCACGCCG
>JAEUKG010000265.1 GCA_016794325.1 Myxococcales bacterium
CGCCAACTCGGGCACGATGTCGGGGCCGTTCCAGGCCATCGACTGCGACGCGTTCGCTCTGTGGAACAGCGACCCCACCGGCAACTGCTACCAGTCGGTGGGCGGCGAGGGCTGCGGCGTCTACGTCAATCCGCTCGACGGTCACTGGAACACCGCGGGAGGCACCGACATCGACGGCGAAAAGTGGACGGACAACGCGAACTACGTGATCGGCCAGCGCGTACTCCCCACTGTTGGACAGCGAAGTGGATACCAGTACGTCGTGACTACTGGGGGAGCGGTGCCGCCCTTTGCCGCCGAGCCCAACTGGCCGACAGTGATTGGGGACTTCGTCGATCAGAATGGGGTTCGCTTCACCTGCTGGATGCACGAAGGCGGTACGGTGCGGACCGACAACGGCGGGATCTGCGCGTTCGGTCACATCCACGGCGAGGAGGAGAAGCCCGGCGCCGACTTCGCGACGGCGGCGGTGCTGATGAGCGCGAACAAGGAGCACACGCTCACGCTTGGGTCGAGCGTGTACTTCGGGATGAGCAAGGGGGCGGTCCTGCCGCTCACCGTCACGTCTCGCGGCCAGGAGCTGTGGGAGACGAAGCCGGAGCAGGTGCTGAGCGTGGCGATCGGGTCGGGGCCGAGCACGCCGTACGTCGCGTATCAGTTCAACGCGAGCCTCCGCGACTACTACAAGAACGGCGGTGACGTCAGCGTGCCCGACGAGGGGTACATCCAACGCTTCTTCACCGACAAGGACGAGGAGTTCGCGAGGTGGCGCGAGCAGTGGGGCTCGCTCTCGACCTTCGGGCTCTCGTATTCGCAGTGCGGGGGTGCGTCGCTGCCGCAAGCGGGGGCGATGTGCTTCGCGAACTACTGGCTCGGAGCGCAGCTCGGCCTCGAGGCGCGGCACTCGGCGATCAACCCGACCGGCAGCGCCACGAGCGACGGCCCGTACTACCCGAACATCCTCGACGGGACGAACTGGGAGCGGGCGTTCGGCGCGTGGGGGCCCGGGGACATCGTGTGGAACCTGTGCGGGCAGGCGGAGGGGCCGCTGTCGCGGTGGCCGGTCGCGTGGCGCTTCCGGCGCTACGCGGCGCGGAGGTTCGACGCGACCGCGTGGGCGACGAGCACGGACTACGTCGCGGGCACGCTCATCAAGCCAGCCACGAACAACCCGAACGGCTACGTCTTCCAGGCGATGTTCGCGGCGACGACGACGGACAACGCAGGAGACGAGCCGGACTGGAGCGCAGCCGCGATCGGGAGCACCTTCACCGAGGTGAACGTCGCGGCGGGAAAGCGGCCGCAGAAGTGGCGGTGCGTGGGCACCGAGATCAACCTCGACTCGGGGATGGCGGGGCTCTACGAGCCGATGCTCACGCAGGCGCCGACGATGACGGTCGTGGACTTGTCGAGTGTCGCGGTCGCCACGATCGAGCTCACGCCCGAGCAGGCCGCGTACGAGCGCATCAAGCTGGTCCGGACGGACCCTGAGCAGGGAGCTACGCTCGTCAAGCTGCCTCGCGGGGCGGGAGACGGCTGGCTCAAGTTCTTCTGGAACGCGTCGGGCACGGAGCTCCTGCTCCAGATGATCGACGGTGGAGCGACCGTGCTCATGCCTGCAGCGAACCCGAACGGCGCGCACGTCGCGAGCGACGGCGTCGACCTCTTGAAGTCCACGTAACCGGGGAGGAGAAGCCATGAACAAGGTACGAACGGGCGCCCTCGCGGTGGGCATCGTGACCGCGATCGGGGTGATCTGGAGCTGCGGGAGCGGCGACGGGGGAGGGGGAGGCGCGTCCGCGGAGCGGAGCATCGGCCCCGAGGGCGGCGCGCTGACGGTGGGCGCTGTGACTCTCGAGATACCCGCGGGGGCGCTCGGGCGTACCGAGACGATCCGGATACGAGAGCTGTCGTCGGCGGTGCCCGGCTTCGAGGCGCTGACGCCGCTCTACGAGTTCGAGCCGAAGGGGCTCAGCTTCGCGAAGCCCGCGAAGGTGACGTTCCGGACGAAGAGCGACGCGGCGGTGGGCGAGGTGGCGTGGTCGAACGCCGACGACTCGTCGCTGGTCGAGCGTGACAGCGCTCAAGACGGCGAGAGCCTGTCCGCCTCTATCGAGCACTTCAGCCGCGGCGCGGCGGTGCTCTCGACGCGCTGCGGCCTCGCCACGCAGCGCTGCTGCCGCGCGTCAGCCTGCCGCCGCGCGTTCCTTTGCAGAAGCGCGGGTGTCTGCGCTTCGGAGGACGTTGGCGACGCGTCAGCCACCGACGCGAAGCCCGATGCCCCGCTTCCCGACGGGGGCACGACCCTGACGCCCTCGTGCGCGCGGATGATCCGCGGCACGGGGAAACAAACGGTCCTCGGTCTCGCGCCCGACAGCACCGGCGGCTTCTACGTAGCCGGAAGCGTCTCTGGTACCGTCGACCTTGGTGCTGGGGCCTTCAGCACCCCATCCACCATTGGAAACGGCTACCTCGGTCGCTTCGATGCCACCTGTGCGCCGCGCTGGATCCACGTGCTTCCCGGAGCAGGTACTGACGGGAACGTGTTCACGGCGCTCAGCGCCAACGGGAGCGGAGAGGTCGTCCTGTTCGGTCTCGACCGTGGGGGCGGCGACCTCGGAGGGGGCCCGCTTCCCGCGGAGCTTGGGGTGATCTTCGCCAAGTACGACGCCCTCGGAACCCTAAGATGGGGGAAGAAGTTCGTCAACGTTCCGGAGTTCGGAACACCTGCCCTCCTCGACTCCGGTGACGTCTTCGTCGGCGGAACGCTTGTAGGTACGATTGACCTCGGCGGCGGTTCGCTAGCCGGTCCGCCGCAGGGGAGCGGGATGCTCATGGCTCGCTTCGACTCGAACGGCAACCACATGTGGAGCCAAACGTTCGCGCCGGGGCCGCAAGCCCCGAATCCGAACAACGGCGGTGTTCCATTTCAGCCGGGTCACGCCGTGCGAAGTCTCCTGCCGGTTGGGGCAGACGTCGTCGTGGTCGGCTCGTTCAATGGGTATCTCGATGTTGGCGGTGGCACCTTGCCGACCGGCGAGCTGTCGCCCCCCCCATGGGATTCGACGCTGGTGATGAAGCGGGATGGAAGCGGCGGGCATCTCTGGAGTCGCTCCTTCCGTGGACTGCCCCGCCAGGCCGCGAAGACGCCTGGGGGAGGCATCGTTTACGTGGCCAACCTGGGCGTCGCGACGGTCGACTTTGGCGCTGCCGGGAAGGCAGGACCGGGGTTCGTCGTGGTTTCGCTTGCACCATCGGGCGAGCCGCTATGGGTTCGCTCTCTCGCTGTCGACGACGTCACACATGTGGCAGTCGACGCGAGCGGGTCAGTCGCTGTGGCTGGCTACTACCGAGGCACGCGAACCATTGCCGGCAACACATTCACGTCGCACTACGTCGACGCTGGCGATCCGGCGAAGTCGAACGACCTGTTCGTTGCTCGGTACGATGCCGCCGGAACCCCCCTTTGGAGCAGCAGCATCGGCGGCCCGGGCTTCGACTTCCCGAATGTCCTCGCCGCGCAGACGGGGCCAGGAGTCCTGCTCGCAGCAACCTACGAGGGTTCCGTCGAGCTCCTCGGAACCAACTACACCGCGCAGATGCGGGATGCCTACGTCCTCAAGCTGAACCCATGAAGTGCCCATGAGTCGAACGAGCGCCCTCGTGGTGGGCAGCCATGGGAGCGGTCTGCCGCTGAGGGGGTGGTGACACGATCGGCGAGGAAGGTTCGATACCAACGCGGGCACGGGCGCGGGCACGGGCAGAGCGGACTACAGGTCGGCCCAGCGATGCACGGGATCGCCGGACTCGCTCCGGCGCTGGTACTCGTCGAGCATCCGCGCGCGCCCGTCGATCGACGCGCCGAGCCGCGCGAGCGCGCGGCGCTGCCACGCCGCGCCGGTGTTGCCGGTCTCGGCGCGGCGCTCCACGACGCCGAGCCACGCGTCGATCTCGTCCTCGTCGACGCCGCCGGCGTCGAGCCCCGCGCGCGCGACGTGGAGGAGGTCGAGCGCGAGCTCCTTCGCGCCCACCGGCCGCGGCGACGGCGCGTCGTCGCACGGCCAGAGGAGCTCCGCCGACAGGCCGTAGCGCGCGGCCTCGTAGAAGTTCCGGCGCGCCTGCCCGAAGGTCACGTGGTGCACGAGCCTGTCGGCGCGCGGCGCGAGGCCCAGCGTGAGGCCGACGAAGAACGCGGCGTTGGCGACCGCGTCGGTGACGGTGGGGCCCGCCGGCAGCGCGCGGAGCTCGACGCGGAGGTGGCCGCCGGCGTCGGGGTCGTACACGGGGCGGTTCCAGCGCCACACCGTGCCGTTGTGGAGGCGGAGCTCGGCGAGGCCAGGGGTGGCGCCGCGCGCGAGCTCGTCGAGCGGATCGCCCTCGCCGGTGATCGGCAGGAGCGCGGTGTGCATCGCCACCACCTCCTCGAAGAGCTCGACCGCCCCGCGGCGGACCCAGCCGTGCCCGAACGACACGCGCGCGGGCCTCCAGTCGCCGGCCGCGACGTCGAAGCGATCGTCGACCGACTGGCGGAAGAGCGCGATGCGCGTCTCCTCCCAGAGCGTGCGCCCGAGGAAGGTGGGCGAGTTGCCCGCGATCGCGAGGGCGGGCCCGGTCGCGAGCTGGGCCGCGTTGTAGGTGCGCGCGTAGTCGGCGGGATCGACCCGCAGGTGGATCTGGAACGAGGTGTTCGCGCCCTCGAGCGTGACGTCGTCGGCGTCGAGGGTGAGCGAGTCGCCCCCATCGATCTCGATGCGGAACGGTCCCTGGCGGAGCCTCCGCAGGCTCGCCGAGAGCGCGCGGTAGCGGCGCGCGTCGCTGAGCACGCTCCGGTCGAGGTCGCGCTCTTCGAGCGTGGGGAGGATGCCGACGGTCGCGACGCGCGCGCCGTGCTTCGCCGCCGCCCGCCGCGTGGCCGCGAGCGCGTCGCCGAGGTCGGCGGCGAGGGTGGTGAACGGGCGCCCCGCGAGCAGCGTCGGGCGCGCGTTGATCTCGAGGTTGAAGCGGTCGACCTCGAGGCAGAGGCGCGGATCCGCGACCTCGTCGAGGACCGCCTGGTTGCCCAAGAAGGGCAGCGCCCCGCCGTCGACCAGGGCGAGCTCGAGCTCGGCCCCCACGCTCGGCGGGCCGACGCCGAAGCCCGGGCGGTCGACGAGCGACCTCAGCGCCTCGAGGCTCCGCGCGAGCCGGTGCGCGAAGCGCTCGCGGTCGGCGTCGTCGAACTCCTCGCGATCGATCTCGAGCCCCACCCCGTCACGCTCCTCGAGCGGCGAGCTCGCGGAGATCGACGAACGCGGGGGGCTCGGAGTCGTTGGTGACGACCGCGCGCAGGATGTCCATCGGGACGACGATGCCGGCGAGCGAGCCGTCGTCGTTCACCACCACGACCCGATGGATCCGCTCCTGGATCATCAGGTGCACCGCTTGGACGAGCGGATCTTCGGCGCGGACCGCGTAGACCAGCCGGGTCATCGCGTCGGCGACGGTGCTCTCGTCGGTCAGCGATCGGCGCGGATCCGCGAGGTCGACCAGCGAGAGGAGCCCGGCGAGCCGGCCCTTCGCGTCGATCACCGGCGCCCCCGTGATGCCGGCCGCGTGCAGCTGGTGCCACGCCTCGATCAGCTTGGTGTCGGAGCGCAGCACCACCAGCGCGACGGTCATCACGTCGCGCACCCGCACGGTCTGGGGCATCGCCACCTTGACCACGCGCGCCTCTACTTGGCGAGGCGCGTGTGGAGGAGCTCGGCGAACGCCTTGCACACGTCCACGGTGGTGAAGATACCCACGACCTTCTGGTTCTGCATGATGACGGCCGAGCCGTACTTGTGCTGCGCCATCTCGCTCACGACGTCGTCGAGCTGCGAGTCGGGCGAGACCGAGTAGACCTCGGAGCTCATGGCCTCTTCGACCTTCACCTCGGTGGGGTCCACGTCCTTCAGCGTCTCGATGAAGCGCAGATCGCGATCGGTGAGCATCCCCACCAGCTTGCCGCCCGAGAGCACGGGGAGGTGGCGGATGTGGTGCTCGCGCATCATCGCGTGCGCGTGCGTCAGCGTCTGGTCGATGCCGATCGAGTGGGGGGAAGTCGTCATGTACTTCTGAATCGTCGGGATGGCCTTGCTCATGCCCGCCGCGTTTGCACTGTCCGTGCCCGGCGCACATGGTGCTCCTCGCGCGGATTTCGCGCCCGACGACGGCTCCAAGGGGCGCACGCCTTGCGCATCGTGCAGGTGATGCGTTTGCACGCTATCGTTCCATGAATGCGGTCGCGACGAGCCCCGTTCCTGCTCGCGGTGTCGGCGATGTTGCCTCTCGCGTGCAGCGCCCTCGTCGACTTCGGCGGAGTCACCGGCGGGGGGAGCTCGGGGCCGGACGCGTCGAGCTCGTCGTCGTCGGGGTCGTCCTCGTCGTCGAGCTCGTCGGGGTCGTCGGGGTCGTCGTCGAGCTCGTCGGGGTCGTCGTCGGGGGCGACCGACGGCGGCGCGGACGGCGCGTCGACGTTGAGCTGCACCGGCGCGCTGCTCTGCGACGACTTCGAGGGGGCGATGAACCCGCTCTGGTCGGTGCACGCATCGCCTGGCTCGAGCCTCGCGCTGGTCGACTCGGTCCGCCCGCGCACCGGCGTCCGCTCCCTCCACGCCGCGCGCACCGGCGACGGCGGGCAAGGCTACTTTCGAGCGACGCTGAGCACGTCGTTCGTGGTGTGCGACGCCGACGTCTGGGCCGAGAACCTCGGCGGAGAGGTCGCGGAGGTGATGACGGTGCAGTGGCCGGATCGCCCCGGCTACAACAACGCGGAGCCGGCCTACGTCTTCGTGACGCCGACGGGGGTGGAGCTCGGGAACGTCGGCGAGCCGCCCGACGGGGGCACCAAGATCGGGGCCGCGTCGACCGGGATCATCGCCGGAGGCGGCGCCAACCGGTGGATCCACGTCACCCTCGAGGTCGCCGACGGCGGCACCAAGCTCACCTACAAGCCCGACGGCGCACCGACCGGAACGATCGAGATGGACACCCTCCCGATCCCCCCCGCGTCGAAGATCAACCTCTTCGTGGGGATGGTCTACTCGCGCGGCTCGGCCAGACCGGTGGCCTTCGTCGACAACGTGCGCTGCGTCCGACCCTGAGCCCGCGTCATCGCGCGAGGGCGTGGAGCCGCTCCGCGGCGCGATCTCCCTCGCGGAGCCCGTCGAGCTGACGGCACTCGATCTCGCCGCTGCGGTCGAGCATCGCCGCAGCGCACAGCGACGAGCTCGCGCCCTCGCGGTACGCCGCGCCGAAGGTCGCGAGGTGCTGGTCGAGCGAGCGCGTCGCGTCGAGCGCCATCTCGCGGCGGACGAGGCCGCGGACGAAGACGCGCTCGGCGGTGGTCTCGGCCGGCCCGTCGAGCCAGCCGAGCACGTTCCTGAGGTGCCCCTGGCGGAGGCCCGCGGTGACCTCGGCCGGGGAAGACCACCGCGTCGCCGCGAGGTCGGCGCGCGCGTCGTCGCCGAGGCGATCGCGGTGCGCCTCGGCGACCCTCGCGACCTCGCGGAGGACTCGGCTCGCGAACGCTGCCCCGACGAGCGACCCCGAGCCGCGCATCGCGCTCGCGACCGTGGCCGCGCGGACCAGGAGCGCCTCGCAGCGAGCGCTCGCGCCGCGCGCGCACTCGCGCTCCGCGGTGAGCGCGAGGGCGAGGCCGATGCGCCCGGCGGCGAAGACCCGGGGCTCCGTCACCGTCGCGAGGTCGGCGCGCGGGAGGGCCTCGATCTCGGCGAGCACGGGCTGCCAGCGATCGAGCGTGGCGTCGCGGCCAGGCCCGTCGGCGCGAGGCGTGGGGAGCGCGCCGAGGCCGCCCAGGCCCGCCGCGACGCGATCGAGCCCGCTCTCGCGCGCGGGCCGAGACATGGCGACCTCGCGCCGAAGGGCCTCGATCTCGGAGGAGGTGCTGCGGTGCTCGGCGGCGTAAGCGACGACGAAGGAGCCTAGGGCGACGGTGAGGCCGGCGACGCGCCGGATGCGGGTGACCATGCCGCATGGACACGAGGCCGCGCGCGCCCATTCCGGCGCGCCCGTCCATTGCCAAATTGTCCTGCCTTCGAGCTCGTCAGCCCGCGATCTCGCGCACGCCCTCGAGCAGGCGATCCACGTCCTCGGTGGTGTTGAAGACGTGCGGGCTCGCGCGCACCGTGCCGGCGAGCTTGGCCCGCGCGTGGAGCACGTGGGTGCAGTGGAAGCCGCCCGACACGCACACCCCGAACATGTCGCACAGGGCCCGCGCCACGTTCTCCTGGGTCATCGACGGCGCGTCGACGACGAAGGTCGCGAGGGCGATGCGCCGCTCGGGGGGGAGCTTGGCGGCGAGCACGCGCACCCCGGGGATGTCCGACAGGCCGTCGACGAGGTACTTCGCCATCGCCACGTCGTGCTGGCGGACGTGGTCCATGCCGATCGCGCGCATCCACCGCACCGCGGCGCCGAAGCCGATGGTCGCCTCGATGGCGGGGGTGCCCGCCTCGAACTTGAAGGGCGCGTCGCGCGGGGTGAAGCCGCCGACCCCGATGTCCTCGTTGAGCGACACCATGCCCCCGCCCACCTGGTACAGGGGGAAGCGGGCGAGCCAGTCGCGTGTAGAATACAAGAATCCCACGCCGCTCGGCCCGAAGGCCTTGTGGCTGCTGCCGGCGAGGAAGTCGACCCCGAGCTTCTTCACGTCCACCGGCAGGTGCGAGAGCGACTGGGCGGCGTCGAGGAGCACCGGGATCCCGGCCTCGTGGGCGACGGCGACGACCTCCTCGACCGGGGCGATGGCGCCGGTGACGTTGGAGACGTGGCCGATCGCGACGAGCTTCGTCCGCGGCGTGATGAGGCTCTTCAGCGTGTCCCACTGGGGCACGCCGTCGCAGTCGATGGCCATCGGCACCGGCTTGCCGTGGAGCCGCCACGGGATCCAGTTGGCGTGGTGCTCGCTCGCCGGGAAGACGACCTCGTCGTCCTTGCCGAGGTCGAGCCCGTGGGCGACGAGGTTGATGGCCTCGGTGGTGCCCCGCACCATCACGAGCTCGTCGGGGCGCGCGCCCACCAGGCTCGCGATCTCGAGGCGGGCCTCGTCGTAGCGGCGCGTCGACTCGGCGCCGAGCTTGTGCACCCCGCGGTGCACGTTGGCCGAGCACTGCTCGTAGTAGGCGGTGACCGCCGAGATGACCGAGCGCGGCTTGGGCGTCGTCGACGCGTTGTCGAGGAACACCACGCCTTGCCCCGCCACCTCCTGCGCGAGCAGGGGGAACTCGGGGCGGATGCGGCGGGCGAGGTCGTTGATCGCTTCGTGGCTCATCGTGTTCCTTGGAGGACGGAGGCGAGGTCGACGGCGAAGGTGCGGCGGCTGGGGCGGAAGCGTCCGCTCGGCTCCACCGCGAGCGCGGTGGCCTCCCGGACGTGGAGGGTGAGGCCCTCGTAGAGCGGGGCGACGAGCGCGCGGGCGGCGTCGGCGGCCGCGCCGACGACGTCGAGATCGACCGACGCCGGGTCGCGCTGCGTGGCCTGGGCGTCCACCCCCGCGCCGAGCGGCGCGAGCGCGCGGCCGAGGGCGCCGGCGGTGACCCAAGCGCCGTCGGGGCGCACGACCGCGTCGGCGTCGCGGCCCTCGTGGCTCGAAACCGCGCCGGGCTCCGCCTCGTGCATCGACACGAGGTCGCCCACCACGTAGCGGAGGAGCGGCATCGAGCGGCGCGACGTGGGCGTGGCGACGATGGCGGCGACGCGCTCGGCGCCGGGGGTGGGGACGGCGAGCGGGACGAGCTCGATGCGCGCGGCGCCGGCGACGGCGCGGTGCACGCCGTCTTCGCCCTCGACGAAGAGGGGGCCGGTCTCGCGCGACGCGTACACCTCGAACGCGGGACCCGTGTAGACTGCACGAATCGCGGCGCGCTGGGCGGGCGTCGCGAGCGAGTGGGTGAGGGCGACGAAGGCCGAGACCGCGAGCCTCCGCCCCTCGGCCGCGGCGTAGCGCGCGAGGACGGCGAGGTACATCGGATCGGCCACGAGGCCCGCCGTCCCCTGCCGCTCGAGCTCGTCGAGCATCCGCGCCATGACCACCGGCGTCCAGTAGGTGGGGTCCTGCCGCGAGTTCAGGTGGAGGCGGTGGCCCTCCTTGCGCTCCTCGTACGACGGGTCCCCCGAGTGGCACGAGCCCATCCCCCGCGTGGGCGCCGCGAGGATCGCCTCCTCGTAGCCCGCGGCGTCGATGGCCGCGCGCGCGGCCGGGTGCTCGCGGAGGGCGAGGAGCTCGCGCTCCTCCCACCAGCCGCGGTCCCACAGCACCCGCGCGCGCTCGCCCGACGTGCCGGCGGTCTCGACGAGCGCGACGTCGCCGGCCGCGAGGAGCGACCGCGCGTCCTTGCCGTCCTCGAACCACTGCTTGGGGAGGGTGGTCGCGATGTCGCGCTTGGAGAGGAGCGGCACCGCGTCGAGCGATCCCGGGAACGGCCCCCGCTTCTTGTAGAATGCAACCATCTCGTACGCCCGGCGCGCGAGCTCGACGGCGTCGTCGCTCTTGGCGGAGGAAAACATGGCGGCGGCCATAGCACAGGCCTCCGCCCGCGCCTACACGAGCGCACACCGACGCACCGCGTAAATCCCGTGTCCTGTCGGGATGGTGCGCGCGCGCCCCATGAACGGCGCGCCCGACCCGCTGTGTTGCCGCGTTCGCGCGCGCCGCAGCGGCGCGGCCGGTAGCGCCGTCGGCGACGAGGGGCCTCGCGGTACGGCGGTTGCTCATTGGGGTCCTCGATGCGAAACCCCGCCGTCCCCTTCGCCGCCCTCGCCGCGCTCCTGCTCCTCTCCGCCGCTTGCGATCCGGGCCCGAGCTCGGCCGCGCCCTCGAACCCCGACCCGGGCGCGCGGCCCGACGTCGTCGACCCGCACGCGGCGTCGCTCCACGCGATCGCCGACCTCGTCGATCGCGACGAGGCCCTCCCCTCCGCCGACGCGCTCGTCGCCTCGATCGCCGCCCTCCCCGACGTGAAGCGCGCCCGCGCGGCGCGAGGCGGCGAGTCCGTGTTGCTCACCTTCGACGACGGCACGCCGGCGACGATCCTCCTGCGCCCGAGGGCCGGCGGCTCCGCGCGCCCGAGCGCCGCGCCTCCCACGTCCAAGGCGCCGCCTCCGCGCCCGATCGCGGTGCCGAAGGCGCGCACCGCCGTCGTGATGAACGCCCTCGGGAACCTCTTCCACGACCCGACGCCCGAACTCTCCGCGGTCTTCGGCGCCGCCGGCTACCGCGTGAAGACGGGGACCGCCACCATCGACGAGCTCAAGGATCCGTCGACGTTCTCCGACGCCGCGGTCTTCTACGTCAGCTCGCACGGAGACGGGGTGGAGGAGTCCGACGCGCCGGGCGCGCCCGAGACCTACGGGCTGTGGACGGGGACCTGCAAGACGGACCGGATCCCCGGCGCCTACGCGATCGATCTCGCCGCGACCCCGCGGCGGCTCTCGTATTTCCTCGCGCGGAACACCGACGGCAAGCGCGAGGGCGACTGCATCAGCGGCAAGCGCGGCTCCGAGTGGCACTACGTCGCCACCGCGGCGTTCTTCGAGCGATACGTCTCGCTCCCGCCCAAGGGCTCGTTCGCGTTCCTCGACACGTGCCACAGCGACGGCCCGCTCGCGCAGCCGTTCAAGCAGGCCCTCTTCGCGAAGGGCGCTGCGGCGTACGCCGGTTGGTCCACGTCCACCCACGACACGTCGTGGCCGGTCGCGCCGTACCTCTTCGATCGCATGGCCGGCGCCAACACCTTCGATCCGCCCGCGTTTCCTGCGTACGCCGCGGAGCGCCCCCGGCAGCGCCCGTTCGCGTGGCCGCTCGTCGTCTCCGACATGCAGGCGCGCGGCCTCGACGTCTCGCCCGTCACCGGCGCGCGGCTGGGCGTCTCCGCGAACCCCGCCTTCGCGGGGGACGAGGTCTCGTACGGCTACCTCGCGCCGCCGCTCACCACCGTGGCGATCTTCGAGGATCGACAAGAGATGGTGGTCGCGCTCATGGCGGGGGACACGAGCCCGGGCGCGCCCTCCGACGTCGAGGTGAAGCTCGGCGGCGCGACGCTCCCCATCAAGCGCATCGAACCCGGCAAGGCGCTCTGGCTGGACCTCTCGCAGGGCGGACCGACGGCGGGCGATCTGGTGATGACGGTCAACGGCCACCCGAGCAACGCGGTCCGGGTGTCGGAGTGGCGCGGCCTCATGCGCGTCGTCTCCACCACGTCCGGCAGCTCGATCACCGATGAGTTCGAGGTCAATCTGCATTTCCGATCGATCTCCCAGTCGATGCGCGTCTTCCCGCACGAGCCGCCGCGGCCCGCGGGGATCGGGATCGACGCGCTCCCGGACACCACCGTGACCTTCCGGACCTCGGGATCGTGGGGCTCGTGCACGCGCACCGAGTCCGAGCAAGGGCCGCTGCCCCTCGCCGCGTGGGGCGGCTGGGTCAGGGGTGGCATGGGGCCGAAGGAGAGCGTCGGCCACCTCCGCTTCCGGTTCTCCCGCCAAGGGGTCGCGCGCCACGACTGCAAGGACTCGTCGACGCTGCAGGACGCGAACGCGGGCACGGGCTCGGGCGAGGTGTCCGTGCCGTTCCGCTTCGACCCCGAGACGCTGGAGCTGTCGGCGCCGATCTCCGCGTTCACCGACGGCAACCGCGCGATGAGCGTGCAGCTCCAGCGGCTCGAGCCCGTGCTCGGCGCGGCGCCCAACAACGCGAGGTGAGGGCGGTCACTCCGCGGGCTTGGGGGCGTCGGCCTTGGCGGCCGCGAGCTGGCGCTTCACCCGCGCCTCGACCACGAAGAGCATCGGGATGAGGCACAGGGTCACGCCGATCGAGGTGCGGGCGACGGTCTGCATCCCCACGAGCTCGTGGGTCGGCGTCTCGGTGAGGATGCGCGACGACGCGAACGCGCCGAGCGCGCCCGCCATGTGCTGCACCGCGCTCTGCACCGAGCCGAAGCGCGCGCGCTCGTGCTGCCGCGGCACCTTGGTGACGAGCGTGTTGTACGAGACGTTGCGGAACGACGACATCGTCATGAAGAGGATGAACGTCGCCATCACCGGGATGAGCGGCGGAGCGGCCCCGAAGCCGGCGTAGGTGACGCCCGCCATCGCCAGGGTGCCGAAGCTGCCGACGACGGCCGAGCCGAGCTTGTCGACGAGGATCCCCGACACCCGCATCGTCCCGAAGCTCACGATTCCGCCGAGGAAATAGAGCAGGCCCAGGCGCTCCCGCGGAAAATGCAGGTTGCCCATCACGTAGGCGCTGATGTTGGGGATGAGGATGAACATCCCGAACATCACCGTCCCCGTCATGAGCAGCGAGAGCAGCGTGTCGGCGCGCACCAGCTCCGAGAGCGCGGGGTGCGCCTGCGCGCGGTCGAGGTGACCGCGCATCGACGGGAGCTTCACGAACGCCGCGGCGTTGAGCACGAGGCCGATGAGCGCGACCGCGAAGAACGGCGTCCGCCAGGATCCGAGCCGGGCGAGCTCGAGGCCCATCGGCACGCCGACGACGGACGCGACCGAGAACGCGCCCATCACCGCGCCCATCGCCTTGCCGCGGCGCTCGGCCGGCACGACGTCGGCGATGATCGAGAGCGAGAGGCTCGTCGCCGGCCCGCCGAACGCCCCCGCCACGATGCGCGCGGCCATCAAGCTCGGCAGCCCCCAGGCGAACGCGCCGAGCACGGTGCCGATGGAGAGCCCGAGGACGGCGAGGCACAGCGCGGTCTTGCGGTCGAAGCGGTCGAGGAAGAACGCGCCCGCGATCCCCGCGAGGCTCGCCGAGGCGGTGTACGCCCCGCCGATGTACCCGAGCTGCGACTCCGGGATCGCGAGCGACCGCGCGAAGTCGGGCCCGAGCGGCATGACCATCATGAAGTCGAGGATGTTGACGAACTGCACCGCCCCCACGATGGCGATGATCGCCCCCTCGGACATCTTGCCGGACATGGAAGTCCCACCATACGGCGTATAGTGAGCTACCAGCAATGCACGAGTGGTCACCGGAGTCTTGGCGCGGCAAGCCCATCCAACAAGACGCGCCTTACGACGACGTCAGCGAGGTCGAGGCCGCGGTGCGGCGCCTCCGCGAGCTGCCCCCGCTCGTGACCTCGTGGGAGGTCGAGCGGGTGAAGCGGCTCGTCGCCGAGGCGCAGGAGGGCAAGCGCTTCCTCCTCCAGGGCGGCGACTGCGCCGAGACGCTCGCCGACTGCCGCTCGCCGGTGATCGCCGACAAGCTCAAGATCCTGCTTCAGATGTCGCTCGTGCTCATCCACGGCGCGCGCAAGCCGGTGATCCGCATGGGCCGCTTCGCGGGCCAATACGCCAAGCCGCGGTCCAAGCCGACCGAAGAGAAGGACGGCGTCGTCCTGCCGAGCTACTTCGGGGATCTCGTCAACCGCGCCGAGTTCACCCCCGCGGCCCGGCGCGCGGACCCGACCGCGTTGCTTGCAGGATACACGCATGCGGCGATGACGCTGAACTTCATCCGGTCGCTCTCCGCGGCCGGCTTCGCCGATCTCCACCACCCCGAGTACTGGGATCTCACCTTCATCTCGCGCGAGGACCTGCCCCCGGCGCTCCGCGCCGAATACGAGGGCATGATCGACCGCCTCTCGGCCGCGCTCCGCTTCATGGAAGCGCTCGGCGAGCAGACGGTGGACGAGCTCACGCGGGTCGAGTTCTTCACGAGCCACGAGGGGCTGAACCTCTTCTACGAGTCGGCGCAGACGCGCCGCGTCCCGCGCCGCCCGGGCTGGTACGACCTCACCACCCACATGCCGTGGATCGGCGAGCGGACGCGCGCGCTCGGCGGCGCCCACGTGGAGTTCTTCCGCGGGATCGCCAACGTCGTCGGGGTGAAGGTCGGCCCGTCGGTCGACCCGGCCGAGATCGTCGAGCTCTGCCGTACGCTCTCGCCGAGCGACGAGCCGGGCAAGCTCGTCCTCATCACGCGCCTCGGCGCGGGGCAGGTCGAGGCCAAGCTCCCGCCCCTCGTCGAGGCGGTGAAGCGCGCCGGCCGCCGCGTTCTCTGGGTGACAGACCCGATGCACGGCAACGGCCAGACCCTCGCGAGCGGGCTGAAGACGCGCAGCTTCGACGACATCCTGCTCGAGATCGAGCGGAGCTTCGACGTCCACGAGGCCTCGGGCACCTACCTCGGCGGTGTCCACTTCGAGCTGACGGGTGAGGACGTGACCGAGTGCATCGGCGGCGGGCTCACCGAGGCCGACCTCGACAAGAACTACGCGAGCCTGTGCGATCCGCGACTCAACTACACCCAGGCGCTCGAGATGGCCTTCCGCGTCGCGAGGCGGATGGTTAGGAAGTAGCGCAACCACATGCGACTCGAGCACGGCCCCGCCACGGTCTCCCCCGACGCCCTCGCCACCATCGAGGGCTACTATCCCGAGACGATCCGCGAGATCGAGGACGCCGTCCGCAGCGAGCCGGTCGTCGTCGTGGGCATGGCCCAGAACCCCCACGTGAGGAACGTCCGCCAGGCGCTCGATGAGGCGCAGATCGCCTACAAGTACCTCGAATACGGCAGCTACTTCGGCGAGTGGAAGCGCCGGCTCGCCATCAAGATGTGGTCGGGGTGGCCCACGTTCCCGCAAGTGTTCGTGAAGGGCGCGCTCTTCGGCGGCGAAGACCTGACGAAGAAGGCGCTCGCCGACGGCTCGCTGAAGGCGCGGCTCTCGGGCGAGGCCGCGAGCGCCGCGGACGCCGCGGAGTAGCGGGCGGACCGGCATCGGGCCGTTCCCCAGCACGCTGAACACGCGTTCCCGTACACGCCCGTTCGGGTGTATCTTGGTGTCGACAAGGCGTACCTTGACCGGACCCTAGCCCGCTTGTATTGCGTGCCGGCGCTTCGCTGGGGGCAACACCGAGGTCAGTTCTGCATGGGTAGTCGTCAGATGTCGTGGCCAGAAATTCGTCAGAGCGACGAGTACCGGGGCCGCTGGGTCGCTCTCGACAACTGCACCTACGACCAACGGACCGCGCAGCCGGTCTCGGGCAGCGTCGTCGACTCCGACGACGATCTCATCGAGCTCTGCACGCGGATCCGCCAGGGCGATCTGCACCACTGCGCGATCCTCTTCTGCGAAGAAGACCTCGCGCCCGCGTCGTCGCGCCTGCGCTGATCCACACGCGGGGAGAGGCACGCGTCTACGGCTTCTGGGGCTTTCGCCCGGCGATTTGGCTCGGGAGCGGCGGCGGCGGCTTGGTCGGCGCCGCGGGGCCGCGCACCTTCGCGCTGCCGGAGTCCGGACCGTCGTCGGTCGGCGGCGCCGGGGGCACGCGCGGGGACGACGCCGGCGCGGGGGCGCGCGCCGGGGCGGCGGGCATCCGCGCGGAGCTCGGCCCCGTGGCGCCTTGATTCGGCGGGGGGCGGGCCACGATTCGGCCCTGCGAAGGCGCTCCAGGCGCGCGGGGCGCTGCGGCGGGCCGCGGGGTGAGATCGGGCTGGCTGCCCACCGCCGGGCGCGCCGCCGGCATGCGGCCCCCGCTCGGCGGAGGCCCGCCCGGGTTGATGGGGCGGATCGCAGGCCGCGCTCCGGGGCTCGTGCGCTCGACGCCGGGGCTCGTGCGCTCGGTGGGGCTCGACGGCGGGGCGCCGGGGTTCGTGCGCTCGGCGGGGCTCGAGCGCGGGGCGCCGGGGTTCGTGCGCTCGCGCGGAGCGCCGGGGTTCGTGCGCTCGGGCGGAGCGCCGGGGTTCGTGCGCTCGGGCGGAGCGCCGGGGCTCGAGCGCGGAGCGCCGGGGTTCGTGCGCTCGCGCGGGGCGCCGGGGTTCGTGCGCTCGCGCTCCGTCCCCGGGGCGGGCCGGACGACGCGGCGGACCTCGGGGGCGCGCGGGGGAGGGGAGGCCTGGCGCTCGGCGAGCTCGCTGGGATCGGTGTCGCGGCCGTCTCCGCCGCGCCGGGCCGCCGCGCGCTGCCCCGAGTCGGAGGGGGGCCCGGCGGCGGGGCCGCCGCGCAACGGCGCGATCTGCGGGACGCGAGCGCCCTTCGGGATCGCCACCCGTTGCTGCTCGCGGCGCGGGCCCGCGGCGTCGCTGTCGAAGCTCGGCGGCGCCGGCGGGCGCACAGTCTCGCCGTCGAGATCGTCGTCGTCCTCGTCCGAGATCGTGTGGACGGGGGCGTTGCGGGTGCGCTCCACCGCCGGGCGGCGCCCGCTCACGTCCGTCGTCTCGTGCTCCATCTCCGCCATGTCGCGCGCGACGTCGCTCTCGAGATCGTCGAGATCGCTGAGATCGATGTCGAAGTCGACCTCGACCTCCGTTCCCTTCGTCGGATCGCGGCCGAACTTGCTCTTCGCGCGCTGGACGTGCCGCTTGAACGTGCCCTCCTCGATCTGCCGGCACGTGCGGCCCCAGAGCGTCTGGTAGGTGTTGTATTTCTGCGCCGTGACGTTGAAGCGGAAGCGCAGCGCGGTGTTGCGGATCTGCTCCTTGCGGAGCTGATCGATGCGGCGCTCCACGTCCTTCTTCGGCACGGTGGGCTCGAGCTTCTCGAACCCGAGGAAGTACTGGTCGTAGAGCTGGCGCAGCCGATCGAGGCGCGTCTCGAGCTCGCTGACGAGGAGCTCCTGCTCCTTCTGGCTCATTCCCGCCATGCCGACCCAGCCCCGGATCCTACATGGAATCCGGCGTCAGTCCCATCGGTTCAGGGCAGGGGCGTGACCTTCACGTTGTCGAAGCACACCTTCACCTTCCACTCGTTGAAGCCGAAGTGGTCGTGGCCGGGACCGACGAGCGGCTCCGAGTCGGCCCAGGTGAGGTACTCCAGACCGTCGACGTACCAGCGGAGGGTCTTGCCGTCGGAGCGCTCGACCTTGAAGCGGTAGGTCTGCCCGCGGATGACGGGCTTCGCCCGGGGGTCGTCCGACGTCGGATCGACCTTGATCTCCTTGCGATTGTCGCCGTGCTCGTTGAGGCGGGCCAACACGTGGACCGTGTTCTTCCACCCCCCGAGGATGGCGAGGTAGCTCGTGGCGTTCACGTAGGAGTCCTGGGTCGCGCCGGAGCGCCCATCCCCCCACACCTCGGTCTTGAGGTCCCCCTCGGTGGAGTCGCTGGTGGCGTCGAACTCGATGCGCGCGTTGACCGGGAGCACCTTGTTCAGCCATACGCCGTGGTTCTTGGCTCCCTCGCCGCAGAGCTTGCCGTTCTCGATGCGCCACGCCGACGCCGAGAGCGACGTCCAGTTGGGCCCGAGCCCGCTCGGGTCGCGGTGACGGAGGTCGGGCATCCTGTGGCCGGCGTCGAGCAGCGACGCGAGCGCGGCGTCGGGCGACGCGCTCGCGTCGAGCGCGCCCGCGTCCGCCCTCCCGCCGTCCGAGAGCGCGCCCGCGTCCACGCGCCCAGCGTCGCGCGCCGCCGCGTCGAAGAGGGCGAGCGGGCTCGCCGCGTCCGGGGAGCCGGTCGGGCCCGCGTCGTCCGCGGCCGCGAGCTGAGGCGTGCGGTCGAAGTTGTCCTCGAACACCGTGGTCATGACCGGCTGGAGGGGCTTCACCGGAGACGTGGGCGCGGTGGGGGTCGTCGACGTCCCGCCGCCGGCGTCGAAGGGGCCGGCGCTCCCCGACGGGACGCACGCTCCGGCGGCGAGGACGGGAAGGACGCCAAGGAGGCGCGCCAACGGGACAGAGCGGCCACGGCGGACGGGGGCAATCCTTCGCACGGCGCCTTTTAAAGCATTTCGGGACGGCGCCGTCACCGCTCGCCTCGAAGTAGTGCTACAAACTCGGTCCTCGTAGCCATGCACCCGATTCTCTTCCGTATTCCGCTGCCGAAGCAGCCGCTGATGCTCTGGTGGGCGCTCGCCGCCGTCGCCGCTCTCGCCGTCGTCTACGGCCTCTTCGCGATGCGCAAGCAAGACCGGCAGACCGCCGGAGTCGCGATCGCCGTCGCCATCGGCGCGGGCATCGCGGCATACGTCTGGCGAGGCACCAAATACGAGGCGACCAACCTCCCCATCTACTCCTACGGCGTCATGCTCGGCGTGTCGCTCGTGGTGGGCTGGTACCTCACGCTCACCCTCGCGGAGCGCGACGGCCTGCCCAAAGAGACGATGGCGAACTGCTACGTCATCACCGCGATATGCGCCATCGCGGGCTCGCGGCTCCTCTACGTCGCGACGAACCCCGACGAGTTCAAGCAAGCGTCCGACTTCTTCGCGTTGCGGCGCGGCGGTCTCGTCGCCTACGGCGGGTTCGTGGGCGGCTACCTCGGGAGCTGGGCCTACCTCCGCTCGCAGAAGATCCGCCTCCTGCCCTGGGCGGACGTCGCGGTGCCGAGCCTCGCCTCCGGCCTGCTCGTCACCCGCATCGGCTGCTACCTCTTCGGCTGCGACTTCGGCAAGCGCCTGCCCGAGACCGCGCCCGAGTTCTTGAAGAAGCTCGGCACGTTCCCCCACTGGGCGCAGGGCACGCTCGAGGGCGGCGACGGCTCGCCGGCCTACGTGCGCCACCTCGAGCTCTTCCGGGGCTCGCCGCTCGGCGCCGACATCACCAAGGCCAACGCCTCGCTGCCGGTGCACCCGACGCAGATCTACGAGTCGATCGTCGGCCTCCTGCTCCTCGGCTTCCTCCTCTGGCAGCGCAAGAACCAGAAGTTCCGCGGGCAGATCTTCTTCTCGTTCGCGTTCAGCTACGGCGTCCTCCGCTTCTTGCTCGAGATCATCCGCGACGACACCGAGCGCGGCTCGGTGGGGCCGGTGATGGGCGAGCACATCCTCGTCCCCGGCTGCCTCCTGCTCATGTCGCTCGGCTTCATCTTCGGCATCGCGCTGGGCATCAAGAACCCGACGATGCGGACGGTGGCGCGCGTCGTCGCGCTCATCCCGCCGGTCGCCGCGTACCTGGTGCTGCGGCCTCCGTCGTTCGGGGCCACGGTCACGACGCAGCTCTCGACGAGCCAGCTCATCGGCCTTCTGTCGGCGGTGGCGTGCGCGGTCGCGTACGGCATCTACTGGGAGGCTGCGCGCAAGGCGCCCAAGCTCGCGATGAGCCCGGCGACCCTCGGCGAGTTCTTCGAGGAGAAGGAGGCGGAGGAAGACCGCCTCGCCAAGCGCAAGAAGTCGCGCAAGAAGGCCGAGGACGCGGTGAAGGCCGCGCGCCGCGACGAGAGCGCGGACGAGGAGTCGACGGCCAAGGCCAAGGCCAAGGGCAAGGCAGAGGCGGACGACGAGGCCGACGACGACGCCAAGAAGCCGTCGAAGGCCTCGGACGACGAAGGCGACGCCTCCAAGGACGAGAGCGACGACTCGGACGACGACTCGGACGACGAGAGCGACTCGGACGACGAGAGCGACTCGGACGACGAGAGCGACGAGGACGACGAGGACGAGAGCGACGAGAAGGCCGGCGACGAGAAGCCCAAGCCCGACGAGAAGGCCAAGGCGAAGGACGACAAGTCGAAGGCGAAGACCGAGACGACCGACGAAACCTGAGGAAACCATGCGAATTTTGCTGGTGATGCCCACGCCGTTCGAAAACGGCAGGCTCGGGCTCGAGAACGTCATTTGGCTCTCGGAGCCCGTGGCCCTCACCTCGGTCGGCACCGCGGTCGCCGGGGAGCACGAGGTCCGCGTCCTCGACATGCGCCTCGAGGACGAAGACGCGCTCGCCCGCGAGCTCGTCTCGTTCGCGCCCGACCTCGTCGGCACCACGAGCATGACGACCGACGCCTACCAGGCCAAGGCCGTGCTCCGGGTCGCGCGGGCGATCCGCCCCGAGGCCCTCACCGTCGTCGGCGGCCACCACCCGACGCTCTGCCCCGATGAGTTCGATCTCGAATACGTCGACGTCGTCGTCCAGGGCGAGGGCGAGCTCACGTTCCGCGAGCTCGTCGCCCGCTGGGACGCGCAGCGCGCGACCGGCGACCGGACCTTCGAGGGCGTCCTCGGCACCCGCTACCGCACCCCCGACGGCGCCCGCAAGGCGAACGCCAAGCGCGAGCAGTCGGCGAGCCTCGACGATCTGCCCACGCCCGATCGCAAGCTCATCGCGAAGTACCAGGGTCGCTACTTCTTCACCGGCATCCGGCCGATGGCGTCGATCTTCACGAGCCGCGGGTGCTCGTTCGACTGCAACTTCTGCGCGATCTGGGAGTTCTACGAGCGGCGGACGCGGTTCCTCTCGGCCAAGCGCATCGTCGACCAGATGGAGGCCTGCGCCGAGCCCTTCGTCTTCGTGCTCGACGACAACTTCCTCACCAACAAGCGGCGCGCCAGCGAGCTCTGCGACGAGCTCGAGCGGCGCGGGGTGAAGAAGTACTGGCTCACCCAGGGCCGCACCGACTTCGCCGCCGATCACCCCGAGCTCATGGCGCGGCTCGCGCAGAACGGCCTCGTGATGGTCCTGTCGGGCTTCGAGTCGAACAGCGACGACAACCTGGCGGCGCTCCGCAAGAAGTCGTCGTGGCAGAAGAACATCGAGGCCAACCGGGTCATGCGCGAGGTCGGGATCTTCTCGACCGGCATCTTCATGGTGCGCCCGGACTGGACCAAGGAGCAGTTCCAGGACCTCTACGACTACGTGAACTCGCTCCAGATCGCGGTCCCGCTCTTCACGGTCCTGACGCCGCTCCCGGGGACGCAGCTCTACCGCGCCTACAAAGACAAGCTCCTCACGACCGACCACCGCCTCTTCGACCTCTTGCACGCGGTGCTGCCGACGCGCCTGCCGCGCGAGGAGTTCTACAAGGAGCTCTGCCGCGCCTACGACGCGACGGAGAAGAGCGTCTACTCGGGCTTCCGCGCGATGATCCGGCAGCGCAAGGGCTTCGTCGCCAAGATCGTCCCCGGGATGATCTGGTTCTACGCGCGGACGTGGCGCTACCAGCGCATCAACAACGACTACCGGTCGTACCTGCGCGACGAGGAGGGCCTGCTCAACGGCCCGGGCGCGCGCGCGGGGATCACGTGGCGCGACGTCGAGTAC
>JAEUKG010000268.1 GCA_016794325.1 Myxococcales bacterium
CGGGCGGCGCCTCGGCAGGCGCACCCTGCGCGTCGGCGGGCGGCGCGGCGCCGGGTTGGCCGGAGATCTCGCGCTCGATGGCGCCCCCCACGACGTCGAAGGCGCGACCCACCGCGCCCGCGGTGGTGCTCATGAACGACTCGACGCTGTCCGTCGGGATCTGCTCGACGGCGGTCTTGGCGGCGCGAAAGAGGAGGCCCAGACCCTCGGAGAGGTCCTCGGCGGGGTTCGGCTTCTTCGGTGCATCCGACATGCCCCCAAGGATGCGCACGCGCGCCGGGCTTGTCCACCCTGGGCCGGAGCCATAGCCTGGAGGCACTCGCGTGGAAGGCGATCTCAGCAGCGTCATCGCGCCCCGGCTGCCGAAGGACGCGCCGCTCTGGCGGCGCGCCCTGCGCACCGTGGCGCGGCTCGCGCAGGGCATGTACTACCACGACGCCCTGTCGGCCGCGCCGCAGATGGCGTTCCAGTTCTTCCTGAGCCTGGTCCCGCTCCTCGTCGTGTTCGGCTACATCGTGGGGCACCTCGTCCGCCTGCGCGGCGTCGAGGCCATCATCGCGCCGCTCCTCGGCACCGCCCCCGACGCGACCCAGGGCATCGTGCGCCGCGAGCTCGAGCGCCTCGGCGGGTCGAGCGCCGCACCCGCGCCGCTGGCCGTCCTCGGCTTCGTGTGGCTCGCGTCGAGCGGCACCCACGGCTTCATGGACGCGCTCGAGAGGGTCACCGGGGCCAAGCGCCGGCCGTGGTGGAAGAAGCGGGCGTACGCGATCGGCTGGGTCGTCGCCGGCCTCATCGGTTTGTCCGCGACCGCGTGGGCGGTGGTCCAGTGGGAGGAGGTGGTCGCCGACGGCCCCGAGCAAGTGACGTACGTGGACGCGACTCGCGCCCGCGGCAGCGAGACGTACGAGAAGCCGACGGCGGAGCCGAAGCCGGTGCGCGGGCGCGACGAGGCGCGAGCCACGGCGCGGGCCGCGGCGTCCAACAAGAGCACCCGGGCCCGGCTCGTCCGCGCCGGCACCCGCCAGTACCTCACCCTCGGCGTCTCGCTGGTCATCGCGACGGCGATGCTCGCGCTCTTCTACCGCCACGCGGTGGAGCGGCCGAAGACGATCAAACGGCGCGTGTGGCCGGGAGCGATCCTGGCGATCGGATCGTGGCTCGTCCTGTCGTGGGCGTTCGGGTTCTACGTCGCGCAGCTCGGCCGCTACGCGCTCTTCTACGGCAGCCTCGCCGCCGTCGCGATCCTGCTCGTCTGGTTCTGGCTCTCGAGCCTGGCGCTCCTCTTGGGAGCGGAGCTGAACGCGCAGCTCGAGGGTATCCGCGACCTTGGCCGGAGCGCCGCGCCGGCCCTCGCGGCGGGCGACGCGGCGGCGCTCGCGCTGCCGCCGCCCCCGCGAGCTCCCACGCTCGAGCTACCCGCCGGTCCGCTGCGTGGAGCGCCCGAGCGTGAGGCGGCGCCGAAGAGCGAGCGTGAGGCGGCGCCGAAGAGCGGCGGCGAGCGTGAGGCGGCGCCGAAGAGCGCGCGCGTGACGTGACGCCTACCTTGTAGGTGGACGCGCGCGCGGCCGGCCCGCGTCGGCCGAGCGACGCGTGACGCGGACGCAAGACGCGAGGACGCGGACGCGGACGCGGACGCGGACGAAGACGCGAGCCGCG
>JAEUKG010000282.1 GCA_016794325.1 Myxococcales bacterium
CGCGACGGTGATCGCGCTCGCGCTCTCGGCGTGTCAGATCGACGGTGAAGCGCCGACGGTCGAAGGTGCGAGCGAGCTCTCCTCCGCGGCGAGGGCGTGCCGCACCAAGAGGGGCCTCGCGCCGTGCAGCGCGGCCGTCGAGCACGCCAGGGCGGTGAGCGCGGAGGTGCTCGCGATCAAGCGCGCGCTCGCGGCCGGGCGCCACGATTTCGAGCGGCTCCCGCGCGCGCAGGCCGGCGATCCGATGAGCCTGCTGCGCGCGTACCTCGCGCGCAAGCACGCCGGTGACGAGGCGATCCTCGCCGGGTACGCCTACGAGCCGCGGCTCCGCGCGATCCCCGGCGACGAGCGGGTCGCCGGACTCTTCGCGTCCCCCGACGTCGCGATCCCCGCCGCGGTCTCGGCCGTCGCGTCGTGGGCCGACCCCGCGCTCGTGGAGCTCGTCCGCGCGCGCCTCACGAAGCTCGCCGCGCTCGGGGTCACCTTCGGCGCGGACGGATTCGCGCAGAACGGGTGCGCGGCCGCGACCGCGCTCCTCGTCGTCGTCGACCCCGTCGCCAGGACCGTCGACGGGATCGACCTCACGCCCTGCGACGAGTGATCAGACGCTGATCGCGCCCTTGCGGAAGTCGCTCTTCGCGATCTTCACGTTGACGCACGCCGGCTTGCCGCACGCGAACGCCTCGTCGAGCGCGGGCCCGATGTCCTCGGCGCGCTCGACCCACGCGCCGAAGCCGCCGCAGGCCTCGACGATCTTGTCGTAGCGGGTGTACTCCAGGCCCGTCGCGACCGCGCGCGGCTCTCCGTAGAGCTCGACCTGTCCGCGGCGGATCTGCGTCCACCCCGCGTCGTTGCCGATGACGGCGACGACCGGGATCTTCTGCCGAGCCATCGCCTCGAACTCGATGCCGTGGAGGCCGAAGCTCCCGTCTCCGTACACGAGCACCGTCCGCGCGTCGGGCCGGCAGAGCTGCGCCGCCATCGCGTAGCCGGGGCCGACGCCGAGCGTGCCCAGCGGCCCCGGGTCCATCCAGAGCTGCGGCCACTCCATCTTGAGCACGTAGGCGGCGGTGGCCACGAAGTCGCCGCCGTCGCCGACCACGATGTCGCTCTTGCCGAGGCGCTTGCCGAGCTCCGCGCACACGCGCAGCGGGTTGGGCGGCGAGTCCGTCGACTCGATCTCGGCCTGCATCTTCGCCCGGCGCTTGGTCTCGTCGGCGCGCACCGCCTCGACCCACGAGGCGTGGGACTTCGGCGCCTTCAGCGCGCCCGCGATCTGCGCGAGCACGTTGCCGCTGTCGCCGTGGATGTGCACGTCGACCTTGCGGTTGCGCCCGAGCTCGGCGCCGTCGAGGTCGATCTGGACGATCTTCGCGTCTTGGGCCCACGTCGGCGCGCGCCCGTAGTCCACCCGGAAGTCGAACGGCGTCCCGAAGACGAGGACGAGATCCGCCTGCGCGAGCGCGAACTTGCGCGACCGCGAGAACAGGAGCGGGTGCGCGTGCGGCATGCCGCCGCGCGCCATGCCGTTCAGGTACACCGGGGCCCCGAGCTTCTCGGCGAGCTCGGTGAGCTTGTCCTTGAGCGGCGACCAGCGGATCTGGGTGCCGACGAGGAGCACCGGCCGCTCCGCCTTCTCGAAGAGGGCGACCGCGCGCTCGATCATCCGCGGATCGCCCGCGGGGCGCGGCGGCTCGGGGAGCGGCGCCGTCGCCGCGAGGTCGGTCTCCTCGTGCATGTTCATCAGGAGATCGAGCGGCATCTCGAGGAACACCGGCCCCGGGACCCCGGCCTGGGCCACGCGGAACGCCGAGTCGAGGTACTCGCCGATGCGCCGGACCTCGGGCACCTGCACCGCCCACTTGGTGATGGGGCGCATCAGCGCGACGTGGTCCATGTCCTGGAGCGAGCCCATGTCGCAGAGGAGCTTGGGGCCGGCGCCGCCGATGCACACCATCGGGATACCCGCGCGCTGGGCGTTGGCGACCGCGGTCACGACGTCGGTCACCCCGGGGCCGGCGGTGACGGCGCACACCCCGGGGCGGCCGGTCACCCGAGCGTAGCCGTCGGCGGCGTGGCCCGCGGTCTGCTCGTGGCGGACGTCGACCACGCGGATGCTCTCGTCGAGGCAGCCGTCGTAGATGGCCTGGATGTGCCCCCCGCAGAGGGTGAAGAGGTGGGTCGTACCGTGACGCTTGAGCGCCTGCGCGACGAGGCGCCCGCCGTGAACGTAGGCCATGGCTGTTTCTCCCTTGGGTGGCCGGGCCAGCGTACGCCCCCTCGGGTCGCGACCCCAAGGCCAAAGCGCTACTTCGTGGGCACGGTGACCTTGCCGCTCGCGACGTCGGCGCGCAGCGCCTCGCCGCGCGTCTTCACGTCGGCGGGGACGCCGGCCGCGTGCGGGCCCTCGTGCACCCAGTCGATGCCGCCCTCGGCGAGGCCGAAGACCTTCATCCCCGGCGCGAAGCGGCGCTCGTGCACGGCGCGGATGGTCTCGAACACGGCGACGTCCGCGCGCTTGACCATGCTCGTCACCACCGTGCCCGGCATCTCGTCGTGCTGATCGGCGTCGACGCCGATCGCGAGGGCCTTGGCCTCGCGCGCGGCCTCGAAGACCCCGTGCCCGGTGGCCCCCGACGCGTGGTACACGACGTCGGCGCCGCTCGCGATCTGGCTGATGGCGAGGGCCTTGCCCTTCGCGGGATCGCGGTACGCGTCGGGCGTCGTGCCCGCGTAGGCGGCGTGCACGACGCAGGTCGGGCAGGTCGCCTTCACGCCCGCCTCGTACCCCGCCTCGAACTTGCGGATGAGCGGCCCCGTCATCCCGCCGACGAAGCCGACGTGCCGGGTCTTGGTGAGGAGGCCGGCGGCGCCCCCGACCAAGAACGACCCCTCCTCCTCGCGGAAGGCGAGGGCGGCGACGTTGGGCGGGATGCCCCCCGGGCCCGCGAAGTAGTCGATGCATGCAAAATGCACGTTCGGGTAGGCGCGCGCGACCTCGTCGACGTCGCTCGAGAAGATGAAGCCGACGCCGACCACGAGATCGAAGCCCTGGGCCGCGAACAGGCGGAGCGCGCTCTCGCGGTCCTCGCTGCTCGAAGGCTCGAGGTAGCGCACCGCGACGCCGAGCTCCTTCTCGGCGCGTACGAGCCCGGCGTAGGCCGCGTCGTTGAAGCTCTTGTCGCCGCGGCCGCCGACGTCGAAGACGAGGCCCACCCGGGTGCGCGCGCCGACGGCGGTCGCCGCCGCCTCCCCGTCGCGCCGCCCCGGCACGAACAGGAGCGCCACGCCGACCGCGCACAGGAGCGGGACGACGAGGCTCCGCGGGCTCATCGGGCGGCGGTCGCGTGCGAGGCGAGCCCGACGAGGCGCACGCGCCCGCGCGCGTTCTGGAAGTATTCGGTCTCGGCGACGCGGAGGCGCTCGTGCACCAGCCAGCGCGCGAGCTCGCCCTTGACCTCCTCGAAGCGCTTCTCGCGGAAGGGGTGCTGGGCGGTGCGGAACGCCTCGCGGAGCTCCTCCTCGCTCGGGCGCATGATGGGCGTGAGCGCCCGCTCGACGTATTCGAGCGACCGCGCGCGCGCCACGAAGATCGGCGCGAGGTCGGCGACGGTGAGGCGCTCCTTGGCGAGGAGCGCGGAGAGGGCGTCGCAGCCTCCGACCCGCGCGCACAGCTCGAGCCGGGCCTCCTCGGCGAGCGCGGGGATCGTCACCGGCTCCGGGCCGCGGCGCAGGAGGAGCGCCGAGAGCATGTCCTCCGCGATGCGGCGCTCGAGCGCGACCCGCACGAAGCGTTCGCTCGGCTCCGACTCCCCCTCGAGCACGGCCTCGATGCGGGCGAGCGCGGCGAGCTGGCGCGCGGTCACGAAGCGCGGGCGCGGCGGCCCGCCGGTCTCGGGCGTCGACCACCGCGCCGCCGCCCGATCCA
>JAEUKG010000315.1 GCA_016794325.1 Myxococcales bacterium
TTCGACGGGGAGCGCCCGCGTCGCTCGGGGCGCCGTCGCGACGATGGGCGCGGACCGGGCTGTGTGCGGCGCCGGCGAAGGGTATTAGGATGGCCTGCGTGCTTCGCGCGTCGGGAGGCGAAGGGTGAGCCGGCTCGGCGAGATCGCCTGGACGTTCTTCAAGCTCGGCTGCACGTCGTTCGGCGGGCCGATCGCGCACCTCGGCTACCTGCGCGCCGAGATCGTCGAGCGCCGGCGCTGGGTCGACGACGCCCGCTACGGCGACATCGTGGCCTTGTGCCAGTTCTTGCCGGGGCCCGCGAGCAGCCAGGTCGTCTTCGCCCTCGGGATGGCGCGCGGCGGGATCCCGGGCGCCCTCGTCGCGTCGGTGTGCTTCACCTTGCCCTCGGCGGCGCTGATGCTCGGCTTCGCGTGGGGCGTCGCGCGCCTCGGCGATCTCGCTCACGCGCGCTGGCTCCACGGCCTCAAGCTCGCCGCGGTCGCGGTCGTCGCGCAGGCGGTCTGGGGGATGGGGCAGAAGCTCTGCGTCGATCGGCCGCGGATCTCGATCGCGCTCGCGGCGGCGGCGGGGCTCCTCGTCGCGCCGAGCGCCCTCGCGCAGGTCGGCGTGATCGCGATCGGCGGCGCGATCGGGTACCTCGTGTACCGTCGCTCCTTCGAGGCCTCGGTCGCTCCGCCCCCGGCGCGAGGGCGTCACGCCGCCGCGGTCGCCGCGCTCCTCCTCTTCGGCGCGTCGTTGATCGCGCTCCCCGCGATCGCGAGGGCCACGGGGGATCGTGACGTCGCGCTCTTCGACGTCTTCTACCGGTCGGGCTCGCTCGTGTTCGGCGGCGGCCACGTGGTGCTGCCGCTGCTGCGAGCCGAGCTCGTCCCGCGCGGCCTCGTGAGCGACGACGCGTTCCTCGCCGGCTACGGCGCGGCGCAGGCGCTGCCGGGGCCGCTCTTCGCGCTCTCGGCGTACCTCGGCGCGGTGGCGTGCCCGGGCCCCGCCAGCGCGGCCCACGGCGTCGTCGCCCTCGTCGCGATCTTCTTGCCGGCGTGGCTCCTGGTGTTCGGCGCGCTCCCGTTCTGGGAGCGCCTCCGGCGATTCGCGTGGGCCCAGGCCTCGCTCGCGGGCGCGAACGCCGCCGTGGTCGGGGTCTTGCTCGCCGCGCTCTACGATCCCGTCATCACCCAAGGTGTCCACGGAAAGGCCGACGCCGCCGCCGCGCTCCTCGCGTTCGGCGCGCTCGAGCGCTGGAAGGCGCCGCCGTGGCTCGTGGTCGCCGCGATGGCGGCGGCGGGGCAGTGGCTGCTCGGCTGATCCCGCTGCAGGTTCCGATCGCGTCGCGTCCGCAGCGCGAGTAGGACACCCAGGGTCGGCGGCCCCAGACCCCCGATGTGGAGGATGTCATGAGCGGTGGGATGTCTCGGCGTGCGGTCATGCTCTCGGCGGGCTCGGCGGTGATCCTCGCCGGCTGCGCGGCACGCGCGCAGCCGGGGGCGCCCGCAGAAACGCCGCCGCCGAGGTCGGGGGTGGGGCGGCACGTGGTGAAGCCGCTGCCGTTCGCGCCCGGGAGCCTGAAGGGTCTGTCGGAGCGCCTCGTCGTCTCGCACCACGACAACAACTACGCCGGCGCGGTGAAGAACCTCCTCAAGGCCGAGGAGGAGCTGTCTCGCGTGACCAAGGACACGCCGCCGCTCGTCGTGGGGGCGCTCAAGCAGGCCGAGCTCGGCTTCCGCAACTCGGCGACGCTCCACGAGCTCTACTTCGACAACCTCGGCGGCGACGGCCGCGCGTCGGGCGCTGCCGCGTCCGCCTTCGCCGCCGCCCACGGGTCGGCAGCGGCCTGGGAGGAGCACTTCCGCGCGACCGCCGCGAGCCTCGGCGGCGGGAGCGGCTGGGTGATCACCGGGTGGGACCTGCACCGCGACGCCATCGTGACCGCCTGGTCCGGGAACCACACCCAGACCGCGAGCGCCGTGCTCCCGCTCCTCGTGCTCGACATGTACGAGCACGCGTACCAGATGGACTACGGCGCGGCCGCCGCTCGCTACGTCGACGCGTTCTTCGCCAACGTGAGCTGGGCCGAGGTCGATCGCCGGTTCGAGCGCGCCCGCCGCGCCGCGGCCGCGCTCCGCGCGTGAGGCGAGCGATCGGCTATGTGTTTGATTGTGCTGGATGAATTGCCGTGGGATACCAACCGGGCGCCGCGGCGTACCAGCACCATGGGTCTTCGCCGCCTGCTCGGCCTGAGCGCGTTCGCGCTGCTTTTGCTCGTTCCCTCGAGCGCGTCCGCGCTGATCCCCATCCCAGTCGGCGGACACCCGAAAGAGCTCGACGTGTTCATGCGGCTGACCCTCGAGCGTGGCTTGGTCGAGCCCAACGAGAACCTCGCGTCCTTCCAGAAGGCGCGCTGGGAGATGTTGACCGTGGGGGGCGGCTACACGTTCGGAGATCTCGGACCGCTGCAAGACTTCACCGTGCGAGCCGACGTCACCGGCTACCAGTCCCCCGCCGAGGTGACC
>JAEUKG010000317.1 GCA_016794325.1 Myxococcales bacterium
GCACGCGGTGCTTCACCGTGGTGCCGTCTTTGGTCGCGACCGCCATGTAGACCGTACCCACCGGCTTGTCGGCCGAGCCGCCGCCGGGCCCGGCGATCCCGGTGAGCGAGAGCGCGATCGAGGCGCCGGACACGCGCCGCACGCCCTCGGCCATGGCCGCCGCGACCTCGGCCGACACCGCGCCGTGAGCCCGCAAGACGTCCTCGTCTACGCCGAGGACCGCGGTCTTGGCGCTGTTGGCGTAGGTCACGGCATCCAGCAAGAGATAGTCGCTGGCGCCGGCCTCGCGCGTGATCATGTGCCCCACGAGGCCGCCGGTGCACGACTCCGCGATCGCGAGCGTGAGCCCCTTGGACCGCAGCGCGCGGCCGACGACCCCCGCGAAGGTGTCGTCCGCCTCGCCGTAGAGGACGGAGGCGAGCCTCGACCGCACCTCCTCCGCGACTCGCTCGCAGAGGGTCCGCGCGTCGCCGTTCGACTGGGCGCGCGCGAGCACCTTCACCTCGATCTCGGGGAAATGGGCTCGATACCCGATCGTCACGCCCGGGTTCTGAGCCTCGATGCCGGCGAGCTTCTCGCCGACCGCGCTCTCGGGCATCCCGAAGGTGCGCAGCCGCACCTGGTGGTGGGTGCTCGGGGCGAGGACGCGGATGCGAGGCGCGACCTCGTCCTCGAACATCTGCATCATCTCTTTCGGCACTCCGGGCATGAAGAACGCGAGCGCCTCGTCGATGCGCACCATGAAGCCGGGCGCGGTCCCGATCGGGTTCGGGAGGATCTCGGCCCCGCGCGGGAAGTCCGCCTGCTTCTTGTTCGACTCGTTCATCACCCGACCGAGCCGCTCGAAGCGCCGACGGATCGCCTCGAGCGAGCCCTCGTCGCGCACCATGGGGACGCCGAGCGCGTCGGCCACCGCCTCCGCGGTGAGGTCGTCGGTGGTCGGGCCGAGCCCGCCGGTGACGACGACGACCCGCACCTTCCGCGACAGCCGCTGGAGGGCGGCGACGATGCGCGACTTCTCGTCGGGGACCGTGACCTCCTCCGACACCTCGAAGCCGAGATCGGTGAGAGCCGCCGCGAGCCACGCGGCGTTGGTGTTCACGAGCTCGCCGCGCGTGATCTCGGTGCCGATGCAGAAGACGGCGCACGTCATGGGGTCGTCCAGGATACCGCGAGTCAGGGCGCTTGGGGGCGCACGCAGCGGACCCCGACCCGCGGGTCGTGGGCCGTCGGCTCGACCTCGAGGCGGGCCCAGATCCGGAGGTCGGCGGCGAGGGGCGTCGCCCAAGATCCTCCTTTGGCGACGGGGCCTTGCGGCGTCTCGACCCACTCGGCGACGTTGCCCGCGAGGTCGTCGATCCCCGACGGGGTCGCGCCGTCGGGGTGGGCCCCCGCGGTGTCGGGGCCCTCGGCGCCCTCTCCGCACGGGCCGTGGAGGAGCCCCCACGCGGCGCGCCGGCACACCGCCCCGGTATCCCCCCACGGATAGCGTGTCCCGGCCGCCCCCGTCGCCGCGGCGACCCACTCGTCTTCGGTGGGGAGGCGGCCGCCCAGGTGGGCGCAGATCGCGCGGGCCTCGGCCGCGCTCAAGCCCGAGGCCGCGCGACCGAGGTCGCCGC
>JAEUKG010000332.1 GCA_016794325.1 Myxococcales bacterium
GAGTGCTCGGCGTGGATGCCGACGGGGATCCCGCGCCCGTTGTCCTCGCACGTGACCGAGCCGTCGAAGTGCACCGTCACGTCCATCCGCGTGCAGAAGCCGCCCAGGTGCTCGTCGACCGAGTTGTCGACGACCTCCCAGACGAGGTGGTGCAGACCCGACCCGTCGTGGACGTCGCCGATGTACATCCCCGGGCGCTTGCGGACCGCCTCGAGGCCCTCGAGGATGGTGATGCTTTCGCTGCCGTAGACTGCCGGGGGAGTGCTCTCGTGCGTGGCTTCGGTCGTCATCTCGAGAATGCCTGTTTGTGTTCTGCGATTGTGAGTCGCGCAGATCGTTGAATTGTCCGGGCCCGCCCCCCGCCCCGGGTGCCCCCCGAGCTTCCGAGGGCTCCGGAATCCTAATACAGGAGGGCCCTCGGAGCAAGCCGCGCGGAGCCACCTTCAGTTGCAAAAGCAATAAGTTACGCGACGGCGCGTCGCCGCGGGCGCGGGGACGGAGCGCGGACGCCTCCGGCGGCGGACCCCCCTCCTCGGGGGCCTCTTCGTCAAGGCGAAACGGCGCTCTCCCCCCGCAACGATCAGAGGGGGGAAATCGCCCCTGCGCGCACGACGAAATCGACGCGATCTCCGGTCGTCTCGATGATTTCGGGGCGGGTGGTCGAGAGCAAGACCTGCCCCGACGCCCGGGAGAGCAGCGAAAACAGCGCCGTCGAGCGGGCGCGGTCGAGCTCGCTCGAGACGTCGTCGAGGAGGAGCACCGGCCGGAGCGAAGACAGCGCGCCCACCGCCGCGAGCTCCGCCATCTTCAGCGAGAGCACGATCGCGCGATGTTGCCCCTGGGACGCGGTGCGCCGCGAGGCCTTGCCGCCGAGCTCGAGGCGAAGGTCGTCGCGGTGCGGGCCGATCGAGGCCGACCCGCGCCGGACGTCGATCGACCTCGACCGCCGGAGCTCCGAGGCGAAGTCGGCCACATCCGAAGGGGCCGTCGCGGAGTAGACGAGGTCGAAGCGCACCTCGGGGAGGAGCTCGCCGAACGTCGACTGGGCGACCTCCGCGAGCGCAGCGAGGGCTCTCCGGCGCGCCTCGACGACGCGCGCCCCGTGGACCGCCGAGAGCTCCTCCCACTCCCCGAGATCGGACGACCCGGCTCCGCGCGACTCGAGGGCCGCCTGGCGCGACCTCACGGCGCGCGTGTACCTCGCGAGCTCGTCCCCCGCCGACGGGGACGAGAACAGCGCGACCCGGTCGAGGAGCCGCCGCCGCTCCGCGCCCGATCCCGCCGAAAGCGAGATCTCCCCCGGGTGAAAGACCACGACCGGCGCCCTCGTGGCGAACTCCGACGACGAGCGAGGGCGCTTGTCGTCGAGCCGCAGATCTCGACCGCCGCGCCGCAGGCCGACCGACTGCCACCGCGCCCCGTCGTCGGAGTCGATCCGAGCCCGGACCAGCGCCTGCGTGGCGCCGAACGCGATGCTCTCCTCGATCTTGGTCGCCCGGAAGCTCCTCGACGTCAACGCGACGTAGACGGCCTCGAGCAGGCTCGTCTTTCCCTGCCCGTTGTCGCCCGAGACGACGTTGAACCGCGGGCCCAACGAGACGTCGGCCTGAGCGATGTTCCGGAAGCTCCGCACCGACAAGGCGGAGACATGCTGCGCGCGCATGGCGCGCTCAGATGCGCATCGGCATGACGACGGCGAGGAAATCGCGGTTCGTCTTGGGATCGGACGTGGAGCGGAGCACGGCCGGGTCGAGCTCGCCGCTCAGCCCGAGCGAGACGTCCTCGTCGGAGAGCGCGCCGAGCACGTCGAGGAAATACTTCGCGTTGAATCCGATGCTCATGTTCGCGCCGGAGTAGTCGACCGGGATCTCGTCGAAGCCGTCACCGCTCTCGGGGGACTCGCTCGTGATGCGCATCGTCCCCTTCGACAGCGAGAGCTTCACTCCGCCGGTGCGCTCGCTCGATGCCAACGAAACCGCGCGGAGCGCGTCGGCGAACGCGGCCCGAGGCGCGCGGACGACCTTGTCGGACCCCTGCGGAATCACTTGAGAATACGGAGGGAACTTCGCCTCGACGAGCTTGACGCTGAACGTCATGCCGCCGACGAGGAAGAACGCGCTCGGCCCGCTCTCGACGATCGCCACCTCGGGCACCTCGTCTTTGTCACGAGGCTCGCTCATGACCTCGTCGCAGAGCTTCTTCAGCTCGAGGAGCGCCTTGAGCGGAATGAGCATCGACGTGGACGCCTGGCGGCCGGGGACGCGGACCTCCATCTTCGACAGCCGGTGGCCGTCGGTCGTCACCATCCGGACGATCTCGCCGTCCCACTCGAAGAGGGCCGAGTTGAGGTGGGCGCGCGTCTCGTCGGACGAGATCGAGAAGTACGTCTTGGCGATGAGCTCCTGCAAGACGTCGACGCCGACCGCGTATTTGACCGCGCCGTCTTGCGGCTGCGGGATCGGGGGGAACTCCTCGCCGGGCACGCCGCGGAGGGTGTAGCGACGCGCCGAGCCCGAGGCCTTCAGCACCGTCTGGGCGTTGTCTTGGGTCGTGATCGAGATGGGCCCCTCGGGCATCATCTTCACGCGCTCGAAGAGGTCCTTGGCGGGAATGGCGACGGTGCCGCCCTTCTTCACCTCGGCCGAGACCTTGCCGATGAGGCCCAAATACATGTCCGTCGCCGCGAGCCGGACGGCTTGCGGCCCGTCGACGGCGAACAGCACGTTTTGCAAGACGGGCATCGTGCTCTTGCGGTCAGCGACCGCTTGCATGCGCCCAACGAGCTTCAACAGGTCCTTCTTGGCTACCGAGATATCGAGCAAGGCCGTCCCTCTTCGGTCCAGGGAAGTGCATCCAATCCGTTCGGGGGTCAACCCTCAACGGGCAGGGCTGTCCTACCTACTCGTTCGGTCTGCGCGCTATCAATTCCTTTCTTTAAATGAATTAAACCGTCGTCTTAGTAGGGCCCGTGGATAAGTGGGAAAACCCCGAATGCTCTGGACTCTCCAGGGGTTAGCGGAGCGAGCCCTGGGGGCAGAGCTGGGGGGCGCCGTGGGATGGATGGCGGACAACTCAGCCTCGGTCGTCTCTCCACACCCCTGACCCCCGGTGTGACCACATCCACATCCACCCTCCCTCACCGGGTTTTCCCCAGGGGGCTCAGGCTCGGGACGCCACCGGATTTCCAGTCGTGGCGACGATTTCCGCCAGACGATCGATCAGGATGCGCCGCTCGCGCTCGTAGGTCTTCGGCCCCACGTCGCCGGCGAGGTAGGCCCGCTCGAGGTCTTCCAGGTCGCTCAGCACTTGGCTCTGCCGCTCTCGGAGGCGCCCCCGCGCGTCGGTCGTGCGCCCGATCGCGAGCAGGACGATGCCGAAGACGAGCGCCACCGCTGCGGTGAGCGTCACCACGTAGCGGGCGGGCCCGGGGGTCGGCAGGTTCGACAGCTCGATCCGCACCGTCTTGAGCGCCGGCTCGTCTCGGTTGAGTTGCCTCTCGGTGAGGAGCACGCGCTGACCCGACGCGTCGATGCGGCTCTGCGGCTTGGGGAACCCGGTGGCGTCCACCTGCATCGACTGCGCCGCGGGGACGATGACCCGCGCAGCGGCCATGTGCGGAGGCACCGGCGCTTCGATCGTGACCGACTTGTCGCCCGAGTAGGGGAGCTGCCACTTCATCTCGAAGTCGTGGCGACCGGGGCCGAACGTGCCTCGGATCGCGGCGCCTCGCTTCTCGACGGGCTCGATGACGATGTCCGACATCTCTTGGCTGGAGGTGAGCGCCGTGTACCCCTCCGGGAGCGCGAGGAGGAGGTCCTTCGGCACCCACGCGGTCTTGCCGAAGTTGAAGACCGTGAAGGCCTGCTGCACCTGGATGCGGTCTTCCTTCAGCTCGGCGTAGACGATCGCCTGACCGACGACCAACGTGCGGTCGACGTCGCTCGTCACGGGGTACGAGTGGAGCACGACCTTGCTGCCCATCGCTGGCCCCAGGCGAAACGGCGTCGCTGCGTAGGTCGCTCCGTCTCGCGCCGTCGAGACGCGATAGGCCACGGCCGAGCCGGTCTCGAGGTGCTCGAACAGGATCTTGCCCTGGGCGTCGGTGACCCGCGCGACCTTCTCGCGGCTCTCTCCCTTGGCGACCGTGTTGTGGAGGATCCCGAGCGTGACGAGGGCCCCCGCGATCGGCGCGTCGGCCTCGTTGCGGAGCGAGATCTCGATGGTCCCCGGACGTAGCTCCTTCGACTCTTCGGTCGTGTCTTGGAGCATGTCTTGGCCCGGCGCTGCGCCTCGGCCGTGGGGGTCTCCGCCGTGGGGGTCTCCGCCGTGAGGGTCACCACCGCCCGCGTGCGGGTCGGCGTGGGGATCGACCCCGGCGTGGGGATCGACCCCGGCGTGAGGGTCGGCGGCGGTCGCGCTCGCTCGTGGAGCGGCGCTGGTTGCGGCGCTCGCTCGCGGAGCGGCGGTGGTCGCGCTCGACGGAGCCGGCCCTTGCGCGAGCGCGGGGGTCGCCGCCAGCATCAAAATCGTGATTGTGTACGGAAGTTTAGCTCGCATCGGACGACCGCTCCGCCTCTCGGCGCAGGGAGCCTCCGCACGCCTTGCAGAACTTGGCGTCAGGCTCGTTCGACTCTTCGCACGCGGGGCACGCGACCCGGTCGCTGGGCTTGGTCGCGTCCTCGACGGGGCGCTCCTCCGTCGTCGGCTTCGCGGCCGCGTCGTCGGTCGCGCGCTCGTCGCTCTGCTCGTCGTCCTCGCGGTCGTCGTCCTCGCGCGCGAGGATGCCCGCCTTCGCGGCGACCTCTCCGAGGGTCTCTCCTTCGGGGGTCGCGGTCGCGCGCTCGGCGAGGCCGACCTTGCGCATGTGGGCGGCGGCGAGGGCTTCGGCCTTGGGGCGGTGGGGGCTCAGCTCGGCGTCGATCTCCTTCAACAGCGTCTTCAGCTCGTCGCGATAGCGCGGCGCGACCGACTCGAAGTCGTCTTCGCTCAGCTTGCCGATCGCGCGCTCGCTCTCGAGGTCCTTCAGCGCGCGGAGGAGCATCGTCCGCCGCGCGACCCGCGAGTCGGAGGCACCGAGGCGGATCTCCGCGGCTTCGAGCGAGTGGGGGAGCGGCGCGTCGCCCGTCAGCGTCCGGACGCTCGCCCACGCGGCGGCCACCGCGCCGAGCACCACGCCGCCCGCGAGGACGAGCAGGCCCGTCGCGATGCCCGACGACACGCCGACCGCGACCGCTCCGCCCACGGTGGCGAGCGGCAGCGTGATCGCGATGAGCTTGGCGAGCCTCCGCTCGGACTCGGCCTCCTCGATGCGCCGCTGCGCTTCCGCGGCGCGGGCCTTCTTCTCGGCGTCGCGCTTGGTCGCGCGCTCGGCTTCGCGGTCCGCGCTCTCTCGTCGAGCCTCGGCGGCGCGCTTCGCGCCCTTCGACTTCTTCTTCGTCGGGGAGGCCGGACGGGCCGCGTCCGCTTGGTCTCGCTCGTCAGTCATCGAGTTCTCGGAGCTCTTGATCGATGCGGTCATCGTAGACGTCCTTGGCCGCGCCGTCCGTCTTTTTCGGAGGGATTCCGCCAGGATCGCCCTTGGCCCGCCAGCGGCGAACGAGGAACGCGAGGCCCACGACGCTCGCCGTCCCCGCGAGGATCGGCACCGCGTAGAGGGCGCGGAATACCCCCTGGTTCGGAGGCACAGCGAGCGCCTCGCTCCCGTATTCGGCCGCGTACGCCGCGATGATGGCGTCGGTGGTCTCGCCCTTCGCGAGCTTGGCCCGGATGCGTTGGCGGGTCTCGTCGGCGGTGCCGCAGGCGCAGGTGGACAGCAGATCGCGCGGGCACGTCCCGCACATGCAGCGGAGCTTCGAGAAGACGTCTCGCTCTTGGGGCGAGTCCATCTGCACCGTGCCCGCGTGGCTGCCTCCTTGTTGTTGGGCGAACGCGGGCGCGGGCAACATCGCGAGGATGATGCCCATCAGGATGCTCGTCGCCACCGCGGCCGAGCCGCGGGCGTACCTCCAGGCGCGCGACTCTCCGGGGACGAGCTCGGGCCACATGCAGACGAAGCTCCCCAGGATGAGGACGAGACACCCGAACCAGATGAACCCGACGAGGGGGTTCACGTGCACTTGGAACGTCGCCGCCTTCGTCTGCGGGTTGGCGGTGCCCACGACCACGTAGAGGTCGTCGCGGAACGAGTGGAGCATCGAGACCTCGGTGGTCGGCGAGCTCATCTGCTTCTTGTAGAAGAACTTCGCCGGCGCGACCTGCCCGACGGGTTTGCCCTTCCGCGAGACCTTGATGTCGGCGTAGAGGGCGCGCTTGGAGTTGTCGACCTCCATGCGCGTGCCCTGGTACTCGAGCGTGTAGTCGTCGATGGAGTAGGTCTGGCCGGGCATCAACGTCGTCTCGCGATCGATGTTCCACGAGTGGCCCGTAAAGCCGCAGAACATCACGATGATCCCGAGGTGGACGATGTATCCGCCGTAGCGCCGCCGGCCCGCGGACGGGAGCGTGAGGAGCATGTACGCCACGCCGGGCAGCACGCCCGCGTACCAGAGCCACGCCGGCGTCTTGTCGGCGCCGGTGCGCGAGCGCGACGTCGCGAGGAGCGCGAACTCCTGCACGACGACCGCGAGGTTGAAGACGACGAGCGAGAAGCCGACCACGGGCGTGAACGCGTTGGTCACGCGCAGGATCGCGCCGAGCGGGCCCGCGTAGATCGGCTCGCTCCACACCACCGGCGGGTAGCCGATGCGCGGCCCGACGAGGACGTGGAGGGCGATGGCGGCGAAGAAGGCGATGCCGGGGGCGAGGTAGTTCTTCTTCAGCGACGCCTCGCTCGTCTTCTTCCAACCGAAGAGCGTGCCCACGCCCATGAGCATGAAGATGGTGAGGCCCACCGGCTGGAGCCACGCGTTGTAGACGGGCGGCCCGACGCTGACGTCCTCCTTCCAGAACGCCTTGCTCACCATCGGGAACGTGGTGAACGCGAGGACGAAGAAGAGGAAGATGACCAACCCGAGGTTGTTCATCAAGAACGTGCTCTCGCGCGACAGGAGCGACTCGATCTGCGGGCGCTTGCTCCGCATGTCGATGCCCTTGGTCAACCGGCGGAAGACGAGCTCCACCGTCGCGAACACGGACGCCCCGGTGAGGCCCGAAAAGACGAGCACTTTGATGAGGGTGCGCTTCGTCTGGTAGGCGGAGAGCGACTCGCTCCCGAGGATGCTCCGGGTCCCCGCGTCGTCGGGCAGCGCGGCGCCGCCGACCTTGCTCGTGACCCAGTAGGCGAACGCGATGAGCGCGACCATCGACCACCCGGTCAACACCACCGCGAGCCGCACCTCCTTGCGCGGCGGGAGGTCTCGCAGCTCCGGCCAGCGGTAGAGGATGAGCGTGAGCATGAACGCCGCGGCGACGACCAAGAACCCGACGAAGTACTCGCCGATCGACGACTGCGCGAACGAGTGCACGCTCGCGATGACGCCGGATCGCGTGAGGAACGTCCCGAAGATCGTCATCAGGAACGTGATGGTCACGAGGGCCACGTTCCACACCTTGAGCAGGCCTCGCCGCTCCTGGAGCATCACCGAGTGCAGGTAGGCGCTCGCGGTGAGCCACGGCATGAACGCCGCGTTCTCCACCGGGTCCCACCCCCAGTAGCCGCCCCAGCCGAGCTCCTCGTAGGCCCAGAGCATGCCGAGCGTGTTGCCGATGCTGAGGAACAGCCACGCGAAGAGCGCCCACTTCCGCGCGGCGGTGATCCACTCGGTGTCGAGGCGCCCGGTGACGAGGGCGGCGACCGCGAAGGAGAACGGCACCGCGCACCCGACGAAGCCCACGTAGAGCGCCGGCGGGTGGATGATCATGTAGAAGGTCTGCAGGAGCGGGTTCATCCCGTCCCCGTCGGCGCGCGCCCCCGCGATCCCGGTGGCGAAGGGGTTCGCCGAGAAGACCATGAGAATACAGAAGAAAACGACGATGACCATCAACGTCGCGAGCACGTACGGCTGCAGCTCGAGGTACTTGTTGCCGAGCCAGAAGATGCAGACGCCGATGTAGATCGACAGGAGGAACAGCCACCAGAGCAGCGAGCCGTCCTGGCCGCCCCACAGCGCCGTCAGGAGGTAGATGGTGGGCATGCTCCGGTCGGAGTGCTGCGCGACGTATCGCAGCCGGAAATCGTGGCTCACGAAGGCGTACGCGAGGACGACGACCGCGGTGAAGATGAGCGCGACCGTGGCGTAGCCGCCGAGCCGAGCGGCCTGGAGCTTACGGACGCTGCCCGTCGCCCCCGCCGAGAGCGACACCGCGAACGTGTAGCTCGCGAGGAGCATCACCCCGAGGAGCAGCGCCTGCCCGAAGATGGGAAACGTGTCGGCGGTGAGGGTCTGTACGATCCATTTCCACATCGGTGCCCGCCACTCTAGCAAGGAGCGGACCTCGGGGGACCACTCTGGTTCTATTTGACCTGAACGGAAAATCCCCTTCATGTGGTCCCCGTGGGGTCTGAGTCAACGTCGGATGCTCCGTCGAAGCGCCTCGCGGCGCTGAAGACTCACCTCGCGCTGCTTGCGGTTCAGCTTGCGTTCGGCTCCCAAGCGGTGGAGGCGAAGGTGGTCATGAGCCCCCGCTCCCAGGGGGGTGAGGGCCTCGATCCCGCGGCCCTCGCGATGGCGCGGATGCTCGGCGGCGCCGTCGTGTTCCAGATCGTGCACGCGATCGTGCGCGCGCGCGCGAAGCCTGCGCCCACGCCCGCCGACGCGGTCGACCGCGGCTTCCGCCTCCACCTCCGGCTCGTCGGCCTGAGCTTCCTCGGCGTCGCCGCGAACCAGGCGCTGTTCCTCGCCGGGCTCAGGCTCACGACCCCCTTCGGCGTCGCGCTCCTCGGCGCGGCTATCCCTGTAGTCACAGCGGCCCTCGCCGTCCTCTTCCGGGTCGAGCCGCTGCGGGCGACGACCGCGGTCGGGCTCGCGCTCGCGCTCTCGGGCGTCCTCGTCATCACCGGGGTGGGCTCGGTCGACAAGGGCGCGCTCCTCGTGGCCGTCAACTGCGTGGCCTATTCGGCCTACATCGTGTTCTCGCGGAACACGATCCGCGGGCTCGGCGCGGTGGCCTTCATGGCGTGGGTGTTCACCTACGGCGCGATCCTGTTCGCGCCGCTCGGCGCCGCGCCCCTCGCGCGGGCCCTGCCGGCGATGTCGACGCGGGGCCTGCTGTACGTGGCGTACATCCTCGCCGTCCCCACCGTCGCCGCGTATTTGCTCAACGCGTGGGCGCTCGGCCGATCGGGCCCGGTGCTGGTGACGGTCTACATCTACACCCAGCCGGTCATCACCGCGCTCATCGCGTACGTGCAGCTGGGCCAGGGGGTGACGTGGCGCACCCTCGGCGCGGGCGCCCTCATCCTCGCCGGCGTCGCGGTCGTCTCGTCCCGCCACTTCGGCGGCCCTGCCGCGAGGCGCGGCTGACGGTCACGCGCGCGCGAGCACGCGCTCGAGCCGGGCGAGCGCGGGGTCGAGCTTCGCCTCGTCGAGGCTCCACGCGATCCGCAGCGCCCCCGGAGCCCCGAAGAACTCCCCGGGGACGGCGAGCACGCCGTGATCGCGCGCCCCCGCCTCGATCACCTCGCGGAGCGGGGAGCCTCCGACGCGCGCGAAGCCGAAGAGGCCGGCCTCGGGCGCGCTCCATTCGAGGCTCCGCGCCTGGGCCCACGCGGCGACGCGTTCGCGCTTGGTGCCGAGGAGCCGCCGCGCGCGCGCGGCGAGCTCCGGGAGCCGCTCGAGGCAGCGGACGCCGACGGCCGCGTGCGACGCCGGCAAGAGGCCGACCGTCGCGATGTGCGCGTCGACGCCGCGCTCGACGATCTCCTCCGGCGCGAGCATCCACCCGACGCGGTGGAGGCCGACGCCGAAGCCCTTCGTCAGGCTCGACACGGCGATGACGTTGGGCCCGAGCCGCCGCGCCGACGCTGGCAAGACGCCGTCATCGCTCGTGAATCGGTCGAACGGCGCGTACACCTCGTCGACGATCAGCCACACGCCGCGCGGGGCGAGGGCGCTCGCCAGCGCGGCGATCGTCGCGTCGGGCACGCGCGCCCCGCTCGGGTTGTGGAGCGACGAGATCGCGACCGCGCGCGTCCGCGGCTCGAGGCGGGACATGACCGCGTCGACCTCGACGGCGTAGCCGCGATCGTGGCGCCGCTCGAAGTGGGTCACCCTGGCGGAGACGGCGCGGGCCGCGACCGCGAGCGGCTCGTAGACGGGGTGCTCGACGAGCGCCACGTCGCCCTCGCCGAGCACGGACGCGTAGGCGGTGAAGAGCGCCTGCGACGTGCCGAGCGCCGGCAGGACCTCGCGCGGCGGCGCACCCGTCACCCGGGCGATCGCCGCCTTGAGCGCGGGGTATGCGGCGCCGTCGCCGAGCGGCGCCACCGGGCCGAGCTCGGACTCCGCGATCGACGGGATGCCGCTCGTCGCGAGGTCGTGCTCCGCCGTCCCGTGGTGCCGCTGCGCCCAGCGGAGGTACGGCGTCGGGGGGATCACTTCTTGGCCTTGGCCAGCGAGAACTTCGCCTCGCGGAGGCCGCCGGCGTTGCCCTTGGACACGCGGATCGTCCCCTTGAGCTCGCCCTGCTCCTCGGTGGCGTAGAACGTCCCGGTGTAGCCGCCGTCGGCGGAGCTCTTGCGGAGCACGAGGCCGCTCACCAATCCGTCGCGAGATATCCCGGAGAGGATAACGTCGCCGAGGGCGCCGGTGCCGCTGCCGGTGACGATCCCCGCCTCGTCGACGGAGAGGGAGAGGGTGCCCTTGCCGACGCCCTCGTCGGCGGGGGCGTCGCCCTTCCACTTCACCCCCTCGGGCACCGCGAGATCGGTCACCGCGCTCTGGTAGTCGCCCGAAAACGCTCCTGCCCCGGCCTTGGCACCGGCGCTCGACGGCGCCGCGGAGCCCGCTCCGGCCGCCGAAGACGACGGGGTCGGGGAGGGCGCGCTTGCGGAGGTGAGCGCGGCCGACGAGGTCGCGGGGGGCGCTCCTCCGCCGGCGGGAGGATCGGTCTTCGAGCAGGCGACGGCGAACGAGGTGAGGGTGATCGCGAGGAGCCCGAGCGAGAGGGAGCGGTTCACGCCGCGGACGTTAGCCCGTTCAGGCGAGCTTTTCCACGATTCGGACCCCGATTTCCCCGTCGATCGCGACGAGCTCGCCGCGCGCCACCTCCGCGCCCGCGATGCGGAGCACCACCGGCTCGCCGAGGCGGCGGCCGAGCGACAGCGCGTCGCCCTTCGCGACGAGGGCCCAGTCGCGCGCCGCCATCTCGCACGTCCCCACCTCGACCCGGAGCACCACCGGGGCGTCACCGAGGACGTCGACCATCGTCTTCTGGGAGCTCTGCGCGCCCGATTCGTTCGAGTCCATGTCGTCTCCCAAGCTCCCCGCGCTCCAGGGCGCGTCCACGATCTCTCCCGATAGCACGACGGCCCCGCCGTCGCCGACGCGCGCCGCGAAGCCGATCTCGGCGCGCGGCGGGACGAGCGCGGCCGGCCTCCCCGCGAGCCCGGCCTCGGCCGGCAGCCCGAGCATCACCGCGTCGCCGATCGACAGCGTGCTCGCCTCGGCGCGCGACAGCTCCAAGGTCGCGATCACGACCGGGATCGCGATCGGCGCCCGCCCGAGCGCCGCGAGCGCGCGCGCGTCGAATGCGGCCGGCTCGGCGCCGTCGGCCGCGGCCCGCGGCACCGACACCGCGACGTCGAAGGCCTCTTCGCCGAGGACGACGGTTGCTTGCAGAGTGCACGCAACCCCGGTGCGGGCGTGGAAGTCCCGGCCGAGGGGGGCCGAGGGGCCGGCGGCGAGCACGCGCAGGGCGCGATCGGCGTGGGCGCGCCGCGCGACGGCGGCCACCGCGGCCGCGAACGCCCCCACGACCTCGGGCGCGGGCGCGCCGGAGGCGTCCACGACCTTCGCGATGGGGCGCCCGGTGACGCGCCGCGCGACGGCGACCGCGAGCGGCGTCTCTGCGCGCACGAGGACCGCTTGGTCGACGGTCGCCGCGTCGGCGGGGGCGAGGATCACCGAGACGCCGCCGTCGGCCGCCGGGGTCGGCCCGTAGTACGTGCGCCGCACGAGCCCGGTCGTGGAGACGCCGAGCGCGCCGGTCGCGGCCTCTTCGAGCTTGGCGACGTCGCCGAGCGCGCGCAGCCTCCGGCGGGCGCCCTCGAGGGCGCGCGCCGCGTCGCGGGACACGGAGTCGAGCGCGTGCCAGGGGAACGGAGCGACGTTTCCGTGGCTCACGAGACGGGGCGCCTCCACGCGAGCGTCCAGTGCCGGTCGCTCGTCGCCGCCACCGCGCCCCGGGGGATCCCGAGGGCGGCGGCGATCTCCCTCACCTCGTCGACGGTGAGCGACGCGCGGAGCGACGCTCGCAAGAGCTCCCGCTGGCGCCGGTGCGAAGCGGCGGCGGGCTCCGACACGTCTCGCGGCTCGGGCGCGTAGGCGTCGACGAGGGCGTCGCACGTCTCGAGGTCCACCGGCCGGCAGAGGTCGCGGACGAAGAGCACTCCCTGCGGAGCGACGAGCCGGTGCATCTCCCGCAGCGCGTCGAGGGGCTCGGGGATGTGGTGCACGATGCTGTTCGAGACGACGGCCGAGAACTCCCCCCGCGCGCGCCCCGTCTGCTTGGCGTCGAGGCGGGCGAGCTCGACGCGGGCCTCGAGCCCAGCGCGGGCGACGTTCTCGCGCCCGATCGCGAGCATCTCTTCGGAGAGATCGACGCCGACGACGTGCGCGCGCGGGCTCAGGCGGCACAGCTCGATGGGGATCAGCGCCGTGCCCGTGCCCACGTCGAGCACCCGCGAGACGTCCGGGGCCAGGTTGAGGAAATCTTCGCAAAAACGCGCGTTTACGGCCGAGTGGTCCATCGCGTCGTAGTCGCGAGCCTCTTCCTGGCTGTCGACCACTTCGGGCTCGAGGACGCGCGGGATCATGGCCGCAGCGTACCTCCGACCCCGGCTCGGGTGCAAAGCTCCCCGGCTTTCGGTAGGCTGATGCCCGATGCTCGCCCGGAGGCTCCTCGCCGCGCTCGCCGCCCTCAGCGCCACCGCCGCGCTCACGGTCCCGGTCGTCTTCGCCGGGGAGCCGTCGCCGACGGCCAAGCCGGGGCCCGCGCCCGCCGCGAAGAAGGGCGACGCCGCCGCCGAGAAGCGCTACGACCCCGACAACGTCACCGCGCTCAGCCGGTTCATGGAGACCCTCATCCAGGGCAACGCCGCGTACTCGACGAAGAACTACGCGGGCGCCGCCGAGTCGTTCAAGAAGGCGATCGCGCTCAACCCCAAGCACGCGCTCGGGCCCTACGCCCTCGGCGAAGCGCAGGTCGCGCTCGGCGAGCTCACCCAGGCGGAGGAGTCGTTCAAGCTCGCCGAGAGCCTGAGCGACGACCGCGATCCCGGCCTCCGCGCGCGGATCCTCTTCGTCCTCTCGGACGTGAAGGAGCGCCAGAAGAAGCTCGACGAGGCGAAGGTCGCCTGGCAGGCGTACTCGGAGTACGCGCAGAAGCACCTCGACGCGGGCGTGCACCCGACGACGGCGTCGACCCGGCTCCAGCTCCTCGACGATCTCGCGAAGATGGAGAAGGCATACGTCGGCGTGCGCGAGCGCATCGCCGCCGAGAAGATCGAGGCGGGCGCGCCCGAGGCCGGCCCGCCGGCGACGCCGCCGCCGGCGCCCAAGCCGCCTGCCAAGAAGTAGCGCAGGCGCGGGTCAGCGGAAGACGTAGGCGGCGCCGGCGTAAGGGGCCGACGTGTCGCTCTCGTCGCCGTCGATGCCCGAGGCGCTGCTCGAGTCGCCCGGCGCGCCGACGACCAGAGTCGCGCCCAGCGCGTCCAGGGCGACGCTTCCGCCAAAGTAGGCCTCACGCTTCACGCGTCGCCCCTTGAGGAAGGCGCGCTCCTTCCAGGCGGCCCCATCCAGGGTGAAGAGGTAGGCCGCACCGGCGAAGTCCACCGTCGCGCCGCACGGGTCGGGGTTCGTGCCACCCTGCCCTCCGCTATCCGCGTACGCACCCACGGCGAGGTGCGTGCCCGAGGCCGAGAGAGCGATCTCGTAGCCGAAATTCGAGTTGGGTCGGGAGGCGAGCGCCTGAACCACCGCGGTCCGCCGGAGCTGCGCGTCCTGACGCGCGAAGATCTCGACGCGAGACGTGAACGTGTCTCCTTCAGACGGAGGATATGGCTCGCCGACGGCGATCGTACGCCCGTCCGACGACATCCCGAGGCTCATCCAGGGAGCGACGTACCCTCGGTTGCCCATTCCGCGGCCGATGCTCCGGTCGACCTCGTATCGCGGAGCGGGCAGCGGCGCGGATGTTTCGAACGCCCAGGTCGCGCCTCGCGTGAAAGTGGCAACGGCCCCCGTCGCGAGGGTCGCCATGACGGTCCCGTCGCCGGATAGTGCGACGCGCGCGCCCATCTTCACGGCAGTGAAGACGGGTGAGGGCAGATCGAGCGACCTCGGCGGTTCGAGGATCGCGCTCTCCTTCCAGCGCTCGCTCGCACGGGTGAAGACGAACGCCGCGCCCCTGCACGGGGGTGTGTCGCATGGCTTGTCCGACCCGGTTCCACCGGTATCCTCCGGCGCGCCGACGACGGCGGTGTCGCCGTCGTGCGAGAGCGCGACCGCGGTTCCGAACGCGACGGAACCTCGAGAGGGCCGCAGGTATGCCTCCTCGACCCACCTCGTCCCGCTCCGGCGGAAGACCACCGCGGTCCCCGACGAGTCGAACTTGGGGTTCCAGTCTTCGGGTACACCGACGATGAGCGTGTCTCCCGTCTTCGAGAGCGCGAGTGATCGCCCGAACTCGACAGCTGCGAACCTGCTCGCGGGCTTCAGGTACGCTTCCTTGGCCCATGTCGCGCCACTTCGCACGAAAACGTGAACGGCGCCCGCATTCGTCCTTGAGCGATCCGTCGGGTCGGCGTTCACTCCAAGCGCCCCGCTAGGGTCGTAGGGAGCACCCACCGCGAGCGTGCTGCCGTCGGCAGAGAGAGCCACCTCGGCGCCGAAGCGGCTCGCGGTGCTCGCCGCCGCGGGAGCTTTCACGTAGGTCTGTTGGCGAAGCGCGAGGCGGTCGGCGGGATCGGGGAGGATGCACGCACTGAGGTCGGTGTCGCCACCACATGCCGCGACGATAGCTCCGCCGCCGAGGAGGCTGGCGACCACGACCCCAGCCGATCGACGGACCCCCAGAATCACCATCCCCTCCAAGGTCGGTTCTCGATCCCAGCGTCCACGCGGCTGACGACGCCTTCGTGGACCTCGAACGCCGTGCTCATCAGTTGCACCTGAAACGGATTCCCTGTCGCCAGTGTGTAGACGACATCGATGATCAGAGAACCGAGCGACGACCTGCGGTAGCGAAACCAAGGCACCACCATGTACGCACCATCCGCGCCCTGTCCCTTGAGCTCTCCCCCACGCTTCGTGAGATCGTCGGAGAGTCCGTCGTCCCCGTCGTGTCCGAAGAGGCCACCGTTGAGTCGGTGCGCAAGGCGAGCACTCAGCGTCGTTGGAACCGGTACCCGCCCCTCGTTGGTTGGCAACCGCACATCGTGCATGTAGTTGCCGTAAGGCTGGTCGCGGTCTCCGAAGAGGATCAGCGCTGGCTCCCCACCCGCAGGCTCGAAGCGGTCGCCGAGCCCCGTGTACGGGTTCACCATCGTCGTCGCTCCCCACGGCCCCCAGGGGTTCTTCGCCCAGCGGAGCCGGAGGCCCCGGTCGGCTGGGTCCACAGAGTTGGGGCCCTCGTGGGTCATCAGCCAGAGGCCGGTCTTCGGTTCCTGGACGACGTGGGGCTGCCCCACCGTGGCACCCGTGGACATGAACAGCGGCATCGCCAGCGCCGAATCTTCGGTCCAGAACGGCTCGCCATCACCCGTCTTGGAATAGTCGACCCACTGGAGGTACTGGAGCTTTCGGCCCGAAGGAAGCGCCGAAAGGTCTTGGGCGAACGCGTCGAGCACGGGGCGCGGGCCGCGGTCGAGGTCCGAGAGCAGGCATCGAGCGAGGTAGACGTAGCTGCCCCGATAGCGCGCGTCGGTCCCGAACATCAGGACGACGGGTCCGGGCTCGGACCCCAGGCGCGCCGAGCGCACCGGCGGAGCGAACTGGATGTCACGTCGCGAGGTCCCTGGGTAGAGGATCTCGCGGCTTCGCTCCACTCCCATTCCCCCCGCGCGCTCGGCCTCGGTCGCGCGCGGCTCGACCGCCGCCCGATCGACCAACACCGGCGAGATCGCCCTCAGCAGGCCCGTCGAGAGAGACACGATCTCCCACGCCGGAGGCGCCCATGTCTCCCCGATCCGCTCGACACCATCGGGATACTCGACCGTCGAGTACCGCACGTC